>NZ_JBFRVM010000233.1:0-5678 GCF_041475145.1 Vibrio sp. 10N.222.49.A3 | reverse complement strand
TAACTGGAGCAGATCAGGTATCAAGTTTGATGGTATTGATGAAGCAACAGACGAAGGGCAAGAGTACTTAGAAGCGATTAAAGAGGAGTCGATTGACCATTTAGGTTACTTCTTAAAACCGAGTGAGCTGTTTCATGTGATTGCTGAAAAGGGTAATAACGGCGAGTTTATTATCGAATCCTTAGGTGAAGTGCTTAACCATATTGAGCAAAGCACCATGGGCACCGCCAGTGAAGATGACTTTAATGGGCTGTTTGATGATATTGATTTAACCTCTAATAAATTGGGTAAAAGTGAAAAGGCAAAAAATGAGCTGATCACTACCGTATTAGGGCATTTAGATGAGATTGACTTCTGCCTTGATGATACTGAGATTGATGTATTAGGTGATGCTTACGAATACCTGATTGGCCAGTTTGCCAGTGGCGCGGGTAAAAAAGCGGGTGAGTTCTATACCCCACCCATGGTCTCTAAGTTATTAGCCAAGCTAGTTACTAAAGGCAAAGCACAACTGAAATCAGTCTACGACCCTACCTGTGGCTCGGGTTCATTGTTATTACAAGTATCAAAAGAAATTAGCCGACAAGGTGGTGAAGTTAGCCAATACTTCGGGCAAGAGAAAAACCCAAGTACCTACAATCTAGCGCGTATGAACATGATTTTACATGGGGTGCATTACCGTAGTTTTGATATTCAGCAGGACGATACCCTAGAAACACCACACCATATTGAAAAACGCTTTGAAGCAGTCGTGGCTAACCCGCCATTTTCAGCGGATTGGAGTGCCAATGATGGTTTTAAATCCGATGAGCGTTTTGCCGATTACGGCAAGCTAGCCCCTAAATCTAAAGCGGACTTTGCTTTTGTGCAACACATGCTTCATCAGTTAGATGATAACGGCACAATGGCGGTGGTTCTACCACATGGTGTTTTATTCCGTGGGGCTGCTGAAGGACATATCCGACAATACCTAATTGAGCAAAAAAACTGCTTAGATGCAGTGATCGGCTTACCTGCCAATATCTTTTATGGTACTTCAATTCCTACTTGTATCTTAGTGTTGAAAAAACAGCGTAATTCTTCTGATGACATTTTGTTTATTGATGCAAGCGCTCATTGTGGTAAAGCCACTAATCAAAACTTTCTACGTGAAGAAGATCTTGAGCGTATTTTAGAAGCGGTTGATAAACGAGAATTTATAGATAAATTTGCTTATGTAGCAAAAATTAAAAACTCATTATTGAATGATAATGAAGAAACAATTACAGAAAATAATTTCAATTTAAATATCCCTCGATTCGTAGATACCTTCGAAGTAGAAGAGAATATTAATCTTAAACAAGTGTCAAAGTCGCTTTCTACCCTTGAAATAGAGCTTAATGAGTCGGAGAAAGAATTAGCCAAATTTATTAATGAGTTAGGAATTTCCTCTTATAAGGGAGAACTGTAATGGCTAGATTAGCTGATTCAGCTACCCCAAAGTTAAGGGTGTTAAGCAAAGAAAATCCATGGAATAAGGTTAGTTTAGGCGAGTACCTATCCTTTAAAAATGGTATAAATGCAGACAAAGATTCTTATGGGAGTGGTTATAAATTTATCAATGTTTTAGATATTATCAACAATGATTATATTAAACATGACTCTATAATCGGATCCGTAAATGTAGATGAAAAAATTTTTAAAAAGAACGAAGTTACTTATGGAGATATATTATTTCAACGCAGTTCGGAAAACCGAGAGGAAGCTGGTCAATCAAATGTTTATTTAGATAAAGAGCAGGCAGCTACATTCGGTGGTTTTGTAATTCGTGGTAAACAATTAAAGAATTGCAATCCTATTTATTTGAATTACCTCTTGAAAAGTTGGCTAGCTAGAAAAGAGATTGTTCGTAAGAGTGGAGGTAGTACCAGATATAATGTAGGGCAGGATACGTTGTCCTCTGTAGAAGTCTTTATGACTGATTGTGATGATGAACAAAATGAAATCGCAGACTTCCTATCGAGTGTTGATAAAAAAATTGCGCTATTAAAAGAAAAGCATGACTTGTTAGCGCAGTACAAAAAAGGCGTGATGCAAAAGCTGTTTTCACAAGAAATTCGTTTTAAAGATGAAGATGGTAAACACTTTCCAGATTGGGAAAGCAAAAAAGGAAATGAAATTTTTAGGGCTATGTCTAATAAAAAGCATAACTCCGACTTACCCATTTTAGCTATTACTCAAGACCAAGGAGCTATACCAAGAGAGCTAATTAACTACCAAGTGCAAGTGACGGATAATAGTGTCGCTAGTTATAAAGTGGTTGAAAAAGGTGATTTCATTATCAGTCTAAGAAGCTTCCAAGGTGGAATAGAGTATTCAAACTACAAAGGAATATGTAGTCCTGCATATATTATTCTGCAACCTTCAATAACTATTTGTGATGATTTTCACAGGTACTACTTAAAAACAAATAACTTTATTCAAGAAATGAAGAAGCGTCTTGAGGGAATTCGTGATGGTAAAATCCTTAGCTATAAATATTTCTCGGAAATTAATTTGCCGTTCCCATGTATTGAAGAGCAGCAAAGAATTGCAGAGTTCTTAGGGGCATTAGACAAAAAACTAAACCTCGTTTCTGAGCAAATAGAACATACCCAAACCTTCAAAAAAGGTTTATTACAGCAGATGTTTGTGTAATACGGTTTTAATAATAGGTAGGAATTGATTTTGGCGATACAGGCAGAGCAAGTACTTGAAGATAACTTAGTTTCTCAGCTTAAAACGCTGGGTTATCAAGTTGCACAAATAACCGATGAGCAATCACTGCTGGCGAATTTAAAAGAGCAGCTTGAAAAAGTAAATCGTTTAAAAACGCCACTCACTGACAATGAGTTTAAGCAGGTGCTTAATGCGTTATCTAAAGGCTCTGTATTTGAAAAAGCGAAAACTCTGCGTGATCGCCTGCAAATCAATAAAGACAGTGCGGCGGATGGAAAAAACACTGCACTGTATATCCAGTTTCTAGCGGATAAGTGGGACGATAACCTGTTTCAAGTCACCCAACAAGTGACCGTGGAAGGGCGTTATCAAAACCGCTATGACGTGACTATTTTAGTCAATGGTTTACCACTGGTGCAGATTGAGCTGAAACGGCGAGGCTTAGAGCTTAAAGAAGCCTTTAATCAAATTAACCGTTATCAGCGCCACTCTTACTGGGCAAGTTACGGTTTGTTCCAATATGTGCAAACCTTTGTGATCAGCAATGGCGTGAATACTAAATATTACGCCAACAACAAAAGCCAAAGCTTTAAGCAAACCTTCTATTGGGCTGATGAAGATAACAAACGTTATACCGAGTTAACACATTTTGCAGATACTTTTTTACAGCGTAAACAGCTTGCTACCCTGATTCAAAAGTACATTGTGCTTAATGAAACTGATCGTATTTTAATGGTGATGCGTCCCTATCAGATTTATGCCACTGAGAATATCGTTGAACGTGTTATTGAGCGCAATGAAATTGCATTGTCTGGGCAGCGAGTTGAAAACTTTAATGGTTACATTTGGCACACCACTGGCTCAGGCAAAACCTTAACCTCCTTCAAAACCGCGCAAATACTCACTGGGCTTTCCGAGGTTCATAAAGTGGTGTTTGTGGTAGATAGAAAAGACTTAGATTATCAAACCAGTAAAGAGTTTAACGGCTTTGCCAAAGGGTGTGTGGACAGCACTGATAATACGAATTTGTTGGTGAATCAATTCACCGATGCGCCTGTCTCGGCAAATAAGATTAATGAAAACCGCAATACCAAGCTGATTGTCACCACCATTCAAAAGCTCAATAACGCGATTAGCCATAAGCGTTATACCTCACGTATGGAGCGTTTAAAAGACAAGTCTATTGTGTTTATTTTTGATGAGTGCCACCGTAGCCAGTTTGGTGATACCCATAAACGTATTGTTAGCTTCTTTAATAACCATCAACTATTTGGTTTTACGGGCACGCCCATCTTTGTTGATAACGCAACCAGCAAGGCATCGCGCAAAACCACCACTAAAGACCTATTTGATGAGTGTTTGCATGAATACACCATTGTTGATGCGATTAAAGATGAAAACGTACTGAAGTTTGGTATCGAGTATGTGGGGCGTTATAAGCAAGTCGGCAATAGCAAAAACGAGATGGATATTGATGTTGAAGGCATTGATACCAAAGAGCTATTAGAGTCTGAAGTACGATTAAATAAAATCACCGATTACATTATTGCCAATCACAACCGTAAAACACACAGTAAAACCTTCACGGGCATGTTCTGCGTGAGCAGTGTGGAAACGCTGATTAAATATTACGAACTGTTTGCAAAGAAAAAACAAGCGGGTGAGCATAACCTGCGTATCGCTACCATCTTCTCTTATGCGGCTAATGAGGAAGACCCTGACGCGAATGGCTTTCTAGATGAAGCGAGTGAAGAGTTTGAGCTTGATAAAGTAGCGGAGCCGAAAGCGGCCTATTCGTTGGGTAGTAAGGACTCAACAGTACACAGCCATAGTCGAGACAAGCTAGAGCAGTTTATTGGCGACTATAATGCCATGTTCGAAACCAGCTACACCACCAAAGACAGTGAATCGTTTTATAACTATTACAACGATATCTCGAAAAAGGTACGTGAACGTAAAGTAGATATTCTGCTGGTGGTGAATATGTTCCTAACTGGTTTTGACAGTAAACCGCTAAACACCCTGTATGTTGACAAGAACCTCAAACACCATGGATTAATTCAAGCATTCTCGCGCACCAATCGCATTCTAAGCGAGCAAAAGTCGCAGGGTAATATCATTAGCTTCCGCAACCTTAAAAAAGCAACAGACGATGCGCTGACGCTATTTTCAAATAAGAATGCGAAAGAGACGGTGATCATGCCGCCTTACGAAGACTTTGTTGGTTTGTTCAATGAAGCGCTCGATAAAATGAAAACCATCGCACCCGATATCGAGAGTGTGGATGACCTGCGTGACGAAGAGCAAGAGCTTGAGTTTGTAAAAGCGTTTCGTGAATTGATGCGTCTTAAAAACATATTGAGCACCTTTGCAGATTTCGACTTTGATGACGTGGCATTAGACGAGCAATCTTTTGAAGATTACAAAAGCAAATACCTCGACCTGTATGACAAAGTGAAAACTGATAACAGCAAAGAAAAGGTTTCCATCCTTGAAGAGGTTGATTTTGAGCTTGAGCTGATTCAACGCGATGAGATAAACGTGCGTTACATTTTGCAGTTATTAGCACAGCTAAAAGGCGCAGATAACGACAAAGAGTACGAGTACCAATACAAAACGATTATGCAGTTGTTAGGTGGTAGCCCTGAGCTACGCTCCAAGAAAGAGCTGATTGAGCAGTTTATTGAAGAGAACCTTAATAATGTCGGCACATCCGATGAAGTGATGGATGAGTTTGATAGCTTCTGGGAAAAAGCCAAAGTCAAAGCGGTGGATGAAATATGCCAAGAAGAGTCGTTAGTATCAGAGAGTTTTAAGACACTGGTTGATAAGATGATTTATACCAATGAAGAGCCATTGCGTGAAGATATCATTGCCACCATGGAAAATACCCCAAGCGTGTTACAACGTAAAAAAATAATACCAAGGCTAACTGAAAAGGCGAAAGCTTTCGTTAGTACGTTTGATCTGCACCAGAAGTT
>NZ_JBFRVM010000232.1:0-17514 GCF_041475145.1 Vibrio sp. 10N.222.49.A3 | reverse complement strand
AATACGTGGATTCCATATAAGGAATGGGGTGAGCATGACGGATGACGGTAAGAAGTGCTTCATGGTACCTCCCGGTACTTAAGTGTATTTCTTGTATGGTATTGGTTTAATATGTGGCAAAATTTGCGATACATCATGACTTGTTGCTTGTTTTCTATAAATTCTTAGAACTATATTCAGGCTCACAAAATTGATAGTAGAATGCACATCTGGCCTTTGAGGCAACGAGAAAATAAATACAAGCACTGCTCAACCGCGCGAATAATAGGACATAAAATGAAGTACGATTGGATATTCTTTGATGCAGATGAAACTTTGTTCCACTTTGATGCTTTTCAAGGAATGAAGCTGATGTTCTCCCGTTTTGGCGTGGACTTTAGCGAACAGGATTATTCAGTTTATCAAGAGGTTAATTTGCCATTATGGGTCGATTACCAAGATGGCCGTATTACGGCGGCACAACTGAAGCACGCGCGTTTTGAAAGCTGGGCAACAAAATTAGAGACAACAACGGCAGCACTAAACAGTGCGTTTTTAGCCGCAATGGCAGACATCTGTTCTCTGCTTTCTGGTGCAAAAGAGTTGATGGAGTCGTTAAAAGGCAAAGTGAACATGGGCATCATCACCAATGGTTTCACAGAGCTGCAGTCAATCCGTTTGGAACGAACAGGAATGACAGACTACTTTGACCATGTGATCATTTCTGAGGAAGTCGGTGTCGCTAAACCAGACGCGGAAATTTTTGAGCATGCGCACAAGCTGATTGGATTGCCATCAAAGCAAAGAGTATTGATGGTCGGGGACAACCCACACTCTGATATTTTAGGTGGCTTGGATTTTGGTATTGAGACCTGTTGGTTGAACCGCCAAGAGAAAGCGACGCCAGCAGGAATTAACCCTCATTATCAGGTCAAGTCTCTGGCTGACCTGCAAGCACTTTTGTTGGCATAATTGCTAATTGCTAACTGCTTTTAGAATTTTGAGTAAATGATTGATAGCCGAGTACAGTTATGTGCTCGGCTACTTATTTTTACTCACTGCAACTTATCGATAGTGGTGTTTAAGCCTACCTTTGCTTAAGCTCGCTTTGATTACCTAATTACAATAAAGAGAAGGAAGAGGCGTGCTGAAATCTCATCGCCATAGCTGCTACGGCATTGCTGCCATTTTACTATGGAGCTGCTTAATTGCATTGTCTCGTAGTGTGTCAGAACAACTGGGCCCAATTGGTGGTGCTGCCAGTCTTTATACAGTGAGCTCACTGTTGTTAGTCTGTGTTATGGGGTTACCTAAGCTGTCGCGCTTCTCTAAATCGTATTTGATGATCGGTGGTGCCTTATTCGTTTGCTACGAAATCTTCTTGGCTCTGGCTTTAGGAATGGCAAATAGCCGACATCAAGCCTTAGAAATGGCCGTTATCAACTACCTATGGCCTGCACTAACGGTGTTGTTTGCGGTGCTGTTGAGTGACAAAAAGATAAACTGGTTGGTTTATCCAAGTATCGTCTTAGCGTTTTTTGGCGTGGCTTGGAGTATCAGCGGCGATCAGGGGCTTTCTGTCGATCAAATCGCGGCTAATATTGCAACCAACCCTAAAACCTATTCGATGGCATTCTTCGGCGCGATTATTTGGGCGGTATATTGCAATTACACCCAACGCGTTGCTAAAGGACAGAATGCGATTGTGCTTTTCTTTATCGCTACGGCGATCACTTTGTGGATCAAATACGCATTGAGTGATGAAACCGGCATGGTGATGACTTCAAGTGCTGCGATTGACTTAGTGCTTGCTGGGGCATGTATGGGGGCTGGTTACGCGCTTTGGAACACAGCGATTCTGGGGGGGAATATGGTGTTTCTTGCAACCATGTCTTACTTTACGCCAATCTTCGCGACGTTACTTTCCTCGATGATTTTGGGCTTGTCATTGACCATGACGTTTTGGCAGGGCGTATGTATGGTAACTGTTGGTTCACTGGCTTGCTGGTGGGTAACCAGAGACAAAAAGACGACGGTTAACGCGTCGGCTTCTGAAGAGGTTCAGTCTTGAACTTAAGAGAGAATGCTCTTAGCTCGCGATATTGAGGTTCAATTGAAGCTCATAAGGCATCTTAGATAGGCGTCGCTTAAGTTGGCGGCGCGTACGTTCAATATCATCGACCGCAATCGCTTGTTGGTCGTTGGTATGAATATCAACATTGATTCTTAATTCAGGACCAACCTTAGTCACACCCATTAGCTCCAAATCTTGGTCCGCATCTTTGTCCACAGCGACAACATTCTTATCTACCGCGTCACAAATATCTTTGGTTGCCGACATCATTAGCAGTTCACGCATTGCTTCACGCAACATGTCGAACGGCACTTTGATGAAGTAGAAAGACATCAGCAACATCATCATTGGATCGGCATATACCGCGTATTCAGCAAACGGAGAGTAAGCCACCAACCAAGCAACAACGAAACCTGCCGTAACTGCCACACTCAACAGCGTATCCATTTGCCACTGTTTAGACTCAGCTTGAATCAAACCTGAAGAAATACGTTTGCTCTTGTTAGCGATGTACCACCAAGCGTAACCACAACCCAATACGTTGAAAATACCAAACAGAGTTGCGATAGAAGCATCAACTTCACGACCACCTGTCATCAGAGCACCAATCGCAGAGTAAAGCGAATAACCGACCACAAGCAGAATCACAATCGCTTTAATGGCGATTACGATTGGCTCAATGATTGCTCGACCGAACGGGAACTCCCTGTCTGATGGGCGATTAATGTATTTCGAAGCAGCTAGTGACAATAAAGTTAACAGTAAACTGATAAGAGAATAGACACCGTCAAATACTATGACTAGAGAGCCAACGAGAAGACCCAACACCAATCCGCCAATCGCGAAGCCTGATGCTAAAAGGGCTGAGAACAATAGTACTCGGTTTTCGTTTTGGCTTTTCCTGTCACACATAATATTTTCCAGATGTTTTTGATAACTTCATTGTTCTAATATTGAGCTAGCTTTACAAACTTTATCTGATGACGTTTATATGTCGGTAACTCGTTTTATACTCAAGTTATTATAATTCAATAACTTAGTGACAGACTCGGGTGTCAGTAAAGTTGACGATGACTGTTTTCTAGAGATGGTGTGCAAGTAAAATAAGATCGCTTATGATTAATAAAACCGATTGGTTGCAAGCGTTTTATCGAATTGTGTTATTTGGCTGCAGTTTCAAAGGAATGGATGAAGATGAAATTTGATGATCTCAACGATAGCGAGTTGTGGGCGATTGCTAACCCGATCATGGACAATTTGATGGACGGTTCAACCAAGGTTGACCATGCTCAACACTGCCGAGACTTTACGCAGCGCATGAAGGATATTGTGACGCCTGAGTATCTGGAAAAGGTGTGTCATCATTATCAGCACAGTAATGGCTTTTTTGCTGAACGTGAGCCTGTGGCGCTATTCAGACGCTCCGATTCCATCGCCTTTGTTTGGAAGCAAGCGTATACCATTGCGAAAGGCGAATTTGTGGCAGAAATGGTGTTAGTTGAAGAAGACGGACGTTATTTAGTGGATCACGTGATGGTCTTCTAAAGAGAGGGCTTTCTATTTGTTAGACGATTTTAAGTGTCGAGATAGAACATTATCTGACACTTTAGAAATCAAACAAGTAATCGCTGATCTGATCCGCTAACCAATTCATACCTGGGTGTTCTGCCATACCTGCCGCGGTAAACATACAGTAGTCTTCTTGAGTCAGGCCATATGTGTGCTTGATCACTGCCAGTTCTTGTTCACGCAATAAATGGCGTATTAATGGCTCAGGCATTACGCCCCATGCATCTTCTCTTAGAATCGTATCCAACATAAAATCGAAGCTAGAAAAACCAATGTATCGGCGAGAGAAGGGCTCAAGCTCAGGGTTATCTTTTTCATTGAGATAAACCATGGTCGCTTGCATCGAATTTCTTAGTACTTCATCCGACACTCTTCGCATCGCACTCAAATCATGCCCTTTCTTACATACCGACATCATTCGGATCTTGCCGAGTGGGTTGTAGATAATTCTTGGGTCGTCGACACGCTCGTAATCGACACCAAACGCAAAATCAACTTGCTGAGTTTCGACAAGATTAGCCAAGTCGCCACTAGACGCGAGAACGAAGTTGAAAGAAGTGGAAGGGTATTTGTTGTTTAGGGCGTGCGACAAACTTTGCCACATTTCATCGGGAAGGGAATCGTCGCGTGCGATCCAAATCTCGGCGTTGAATTCACCCGAAACATGTAAGCAGGTTTGCTTAATGCGTGCTGCCGTTACCAACATGCCTTCGCAATCTTTGTAGATGGCTTTGCCTGCTTCAGACAGTTCGACATGGTTACCGCTGCGAACAAACAGTTCGACATCTAACTCTTTTTCCAAGGCTTTGATCGACATGCTCAGTTTGGTTCGGTTGCATTCAAGCTGTCGAGCAGCTTCAGAGACGGATCCTAAATCAGCAACAGAACAAAAGGCTTGGACTTGAGAAAGGTTCATTTCATTTCCATATTGAGCGGGTGGCGGTGCATATTATCTGAATATTGTGCTGACTATCTTAGAAATAGTCCATCTTTGCATGATAACTCTATGACGAATTGACTAATTTGGTTTATTCTGGGGGCGTTCCGAACCTACAAGAAGTAAAGATGGAGGCCATGATGGCGAAACAATGGGACGAGTACGCACCTGATTGGGATAACGACCCCGCTACTGCTGTATTCGCACAGTCCGCATTTGACCAGTTAACACAGCTCGTTGATTTGAACGGAACCCGTGTCCTTGATTTTGGTTGTGGTACAGGATTACTCAGCCAGAAAATATCTCCTTTTGCAAAAGAGATCATCGCTCTCGATATCTCAGAAGGGATGATTGAAGAGTTAGATAAAAAAGAGCTGTCTAATGTAGAGCCCGTCGTTGATATCTTATCGCGCGGACTTGCAGCCCAACACCCAGCATTCAGAAATCAGTTTGACTTAGTGGTAGCCTCTTCGGTATGTGGCTTTATTCCGAACCTACAAGATACGGTCAGCCTTATTTATACTCTGTTAGAAAACGATGGGGTTTTTGTACACTGGGATTGGTACTTAGAAAACGACAGCGAAGATTTTGGGGTCAGCGAACAGCGCTCCCAGAATGTATTGAGCGCAGCAGGTTTTTCGATTGTTGAAGTCTCAACACCGTTTTCAATCGACACCCCACAAGGTACTTTGAAGGTTCTGATGGGTGTAGGCCGTAAACAAGTGGTTCCTCACCTATAGGTTACTTGTCTGTAGTTGACGTATCTGGAGTTGACGTATAGATAACTCCAGATAACTGCACTCACGCTTAATTGACTAAACCCACATCAACGATCTTTGGATCCGTTATGTGGGTTTTCTATTTATACGCACTTGCGTTTTAAACTAAACGGTTCAATTAAGCGGCCTAATCTCTTCTGCTCATTCTTTCCCTTCCCCAACGACAATCATCGATAAACAACCATCGTTAATTGGCAAATGGCCAATTTAAAAACTGTCTATTCACAAAATTTATAAGCTATCTATTCATAAATTACTAAGTTACAAATGGTGTTTTCCATTTTGGAAATGTAGGCTTGCATACATTTCATTAGTGGAAATGTAAGTGTGAGATATAAAATAAGCCCATAAGAATATTAAGGGTTTAATCATGAGCCACCAATCTGCGTCATCTACTTCTTCAACACTTTCAGAACAACAACAATGCTTTAGCAATATCATTTCAGATGCCAACCTGTCCCCAAAACAGAAGTCGAGCTATCTTGCCTTAGAAGCTGAAGCCAGTCTGCCGTATATGCCGGTAAGCAATGAAGTAGAGCAAGCCTTACAACAAGGTGTGCTGTGTGACATGTTTGAAGGTCACGCCCCATTTAAGCCGCGCTATGTGCTTCCTGATTATTCTAAATACTTACATCAAGGCTCCAAGTATTTAGAGCTTAGCGCGGCTACTAATTTCGACGAAGCATTGAACATGCTCACCATCCTTTATCATCACGTTCCATCAGTGACTTCAATTCCGGTTTACTTAGGCCAGTTGGACGATGTGTTGATGCCTTTTGTTGGCGGTTTGACGGATGAGCAGGTATACCAAAAGCTGAAGCTGTTCTGGATCATGCTGGATCGCACGCTGCCAGATGCCTTCATGCACGTTAATATTGGCCCTAGTGACAACATTGTATGTCGCACTATTTTACGTGTGGATGCTGAACTCAAGCAGATCGCACCTAACTTAACCTTTATGTACGACCCTGCAGTCACATCTGATGACCTGCTTCGTCATGCTGCGAGCAATATCTGTGAATGCAGCAAGCCGCACATTGCCAATTATCCTGCACACGCCGCTGCGTACGGAGATAAGCGTTTTGGCATCGTGAGTTGCTACAACTCTTTGCCTCTGGCGGGTGGTTCAAACACGCTAGTACGTATGAACCTCAAGCAAGTGGCTCTGAAATCTGAAGACAGCGTAGACTTCTTACAGCAAGTACTACCTAACTACAGCAGCATCATGATCGAATTGATGAATGCACGTAGTCGCTTCTTACATGAAGAGTCTAACTTCTTTGAAGGCTTCTTAACCAAAGAAGGCCTTATTGAAGAAGATCGCTTTGCGCCAATGTTTGGTATTTATGGTATGGCAGAAGCGGTCAACATCTTAATGGAAAAAGAAGGCAAAGCAGGGCGCTATGGTCGCGATGAGTCGGCAAACCAGCTCGGTCATCGTATTTCCGAAAAGTTGGCTGAAATCGTTGAAAGCTCGGAAGTGAAATATGGGCTGGAAGGTAAGGCTCTGTTACACGCTCAAGGTGGTATCAGCCTAGATGAAGATGTGACGCCGGGTGTACGCATCCCTTATGGAACAGAACCGGATCCAGTGTCTTACGTACGTGCGACGGCTGGTCACCACAAGTTCTACACGTCGGGTATCAGCGACATTCTGACCATCGACGAAACGGTGAAGTCCAATCCAGAAGCGATGTTCAACCTGTGCAAAGGGGCGATTCAAGCGGGTTACCGTGAGTTCACCGCTAACGTAGCATCGAACGATTTGGTTCGTGTGACAGGTTATATGATTAAGCTGTCTGACATTGCCAAATATGACGAGCAAGGTTCACGCACCAATACCACTTTCCTTGGTGCTGAAGCTGCAAAAAATACGGGCATACTAGAGCGTAAACCACGCGTAGCGAGCTTAGAGATGTCGCCGACATACGAATAGCTTTAACGTACGCATGTTATGTGTTTCTCGAATACGAACAATGTGAATTATGAAAATTTCTGATCTAACAACTCAAATGGCTAGGGTTAAAAATAATAAGACAGAAAAACAAGCGAAGGTCAGCCGTGTGCTGACCTTTTCTTGTGTTGATGGACCAGGAAATCGCTTGGTGCTGTTCCTACAGGGGTGTAATTTCGATTGCATCACTTGTCATAATCCACACACCATCAACCACTGTAACCATTGTGGAGACTGCGTGAGTGGCTGCCCGAGCAGTGCTCTGAGTCTTATTGAAGGCAAAGTGAAGTGGGATCCGTTAGCGTGTACCAACTGCGATCAGTGCGTCGATATCTGTGATCATAAGTCTAGCCCCAAAATCACCACGATGACGGTATCAGATGTGCTTGAACTGGTTAGGCACAATCAATTCTTCCTGAGCGGTATTACCGTTTCGGGTGGCGAGGCGACCATGCAATTGCCGTTTATCATCGAGCTATTTCAGGCGATCAAAAGCGATCCGCAATTGGCACACTTAACGTGTTTTATTGATAGTAATGGCTCGTTGACACAGCAAGGTTGGGATAAGGTATTACCTTACCTTGATGGTGCGATGATCGACCTAAAATCATGGCAATCTGAAACGCATCAATGGTTAGTGGGTAGAGGGAACCATCGAGTGTTTGAAACCATTAACTACTTAGCTGATAAAGGCAAATTACATGAAGTTCGGTTACTGCATATTCCTAATAAAAGTGACCTAGATATCGAGGTAGAGCAGGTCGGGTATTACTTGAAGGGTTTGCCAAGTGATGTTCGAATTCGGTTAAATGCGTTTCAACATCATGGGGTAATTGGCGAAGCTTTAGAGTGGCCTAAATGCACCGAACAACAAATGCAGAGCTTTCACGATAAGCTCTACTCAATTGTTCAAAGAGCAATGCAAACCCCTGAGGTATATACTTAGTCTCTTATCAAATTTCAGTCTTTATAAAACCAGTCTTGTTAGTTCAATCTGCTTCTAACAAAGGTCTAGGCTTCTAAAAACAAGTCACACAACCATTTGATCGCCTGATCATTCATGTTTGGCTTGTTCCATACCAAACTATACGCTACTTTTCCGTAATCAAAAGGAAGCGGCTTACTTACCAAACCTTGTGCTTGTTTGGCATGCTCAGCCCATTGTTTTGAGCAAGTGAACAAGAAAGGTGTGTGGTGACATAGCACCGCAGCCGCGCCAAAGTCCGCTACCGATATCGCCATATCTCTAGGCTTATGACATTGCACTAAGTTTTGCTCAAAGTAAGGCTTAGACAGTTCGTTATCTAAGATTCCAATGTGTTTGTAATCTAAATAGCCTTCAACCGTTAGTTCTTGCTGAGCGAGAGGGTGGTGTGCACCCATCAAACAAACCATTTCATCAGGAAGAATCGTTTCCCACACCAGCTCTTTATTATCCGTTGGGGGTTGAGAGATATCGTGTGGCAACAGGATCAAGTTGACCTTACCACTGAGCAAAGCATCGAATCCAAGTTCTTGTTTCGAATAGATATTAAGTTTGGCTTTTGGTGCAAGTTCAGTGGTGATTTTGCTGATCTTCGAGGCAAACACTTCGAAGGTACTTTCACGCATCGAAAGTGAAAAGCTGCCTTGATACTCCTGAGGAGTAAAACTCTTTTGGTGAAGTAACCCGTTCATGCTGGAAAGAATCGCGTGAACAGTGGGCGCTATTTTCAGGGCAAAGGGAGTCGGGATCAGCTTGGTGCCGTCTCGATAGAAAAGTTCGTCATTAAGGATGTCACGCAGCTGAGACAATGTCTTACTCACACTCGAAGGGCTGACAAAGAGTTGCTCTGACGTTTGAGTGACGCTGTGGGTGTTCAGCATAATATGAAGCGCAGTGAGGTGTTTAAGGCTCACTCGCGATAAATGTAAGTAATCCATACACAACTCACTCAATGCGTGACAACGGTCGGTTTAAGGTTTTATAACAGAAACTAGCGCGCTAACTTGTGATGAGCGCGCGAAAAGTGACCCGCACAGAATGCGCCTACAATCGATAGCTCACCCGCCAAACATAAAGCCGCACAAACCTCAGCTAAGGCTTGTGATTTACCGTTGCCGTGTAGCCCTAGTAAATCGAGACACGCTTTTTGGCTTGGTAGGCCAGTACCGCCACCGACTGTTCCTAACATCAAGTTAGGCAGCGTTACACTCGCGTACAAACCACCTTCTTTGTTGAGCTCCATACGAGTCATACCAATCGCAGACTCAGCAACACACGCCGCGTCTTGACCGCAAGCAATGTAGAGTGCAGCAAGTGCATTGGCATAATGAGCATTGATACCAATCGTACCGCTTAGAGCGCCACCGACTGTGGTCATTTGTCCGAACTGCACCATCTTCTCTGGTGTGGTGTGGAGGTACTTAGCGACAAGTTCAGCAGAGATATTGACCTCGGCTGTGACTTTTTTACCACGAACGCTGCGCAAGGTTTGTGTATTGGCTTTCTTATCGCCTGATAAGTTGCCATCAAGGAAAGCATGATCGGGCTTAACCGGCGTATTTTCTATGATGTACTCAAATACAGCGTTGGTCGCGATAGTTACCATATTCTGACCAGAAGCGTCTCCGGTTAGAAATTCAAACACCAAGTAAACATGGTTACCTTCGATGTTGATATTGATGTCGGTAAGTTTGCCGTGCGACGTTGTTGATTCAGCTAAGGTTTTAAATTGGTCATACTGGGTCACTGCCCATGCCACAAACTGTCCTGCTTCAACTAATCCTTGGAATGCGAAACCAGGAGTGCGTGTTACGCCTTCATTGAGCAACATTGCACTTGCACCACCACAAGCTGTGATCAGCTTTGAACCACGGTTATACGACGCGACAAGCGCCGCTTCAGTGGTTGCAAGTGGGACTAGGTAGTCGCCTTTAGCAAACAGGCCATTGACTCTTAAAGGGCCAGATATACCAACAGGGACTTTTACCGTGCCAATAAAGTGCTCTATGTTTTTCTCATAAGCCTGAATCTGGCTTTGAGTATGAGGGTCGAGCAGTTCTTGCTGCGAGTCTGCATTATCGAGAGCCGCCCAGCGACGTGTAAGGTTTTTTTCAGTCAGGTAAGGGCTCGGAGTCAGTTTATTCACTGGCTTATCAAAATGAGGCTGGAGCTTCTTTTCTAATTCGTCTGCGGAGATGTCGCCTCCTAAAATAGAAACATAGTCACGGCGATGCAGATTTAGTTTTGGCATAAATAGTATGAAGTAAAGTTTGTGCAGCAAAATTGATTTGCGCTGATTCTACCGAGTAATAAACCAGAAACAAGTGCCTGATATAATGAGTTACAGTTTGTATGGATTTAGAGCCATTTGTTAGTCAAAAAGAGGGTAACCATCAAATCGATAAATAGTAGCTCGAATCAGATATGGATATCGAGAAGGCTACCAATGGCTTCGTTTTGACGATCAACCACACTCGCACCAACACGGTTGTAATTTGCGCTCTGTGTCAGCTTTAATAACGCTTCAGTAGAGGAAGAAGCTGGTTCAGGCTCTTTCTCTTTAAACGAAATGGGTTGTTCAGGTTCTATTTGATTGAAGCTCAAATCGCTAGTTTGGAAAGTGTCGTTGGTTTTTGGAGAGTGTTTGGAGTTTTGGTTAAGCTCGATAGCGGCTTCTTCAGCCATGTTGGTTGACTGCTGAATGATGGCGTAACCAGATTGAATACCAGATATCGACATAGCAGAACCTTTTATTGACGTATGAAATGAGTCTAGGCGGACGATATTTTGAGTGCAATGGAGAACGGCTACAAATTACTAAGATCAGGTGGATTTAAGCTAAAATAGTGACATTAGTCTATTAATTGAACAACTCATTCAGTACGTTTAACTCTTCATCTGTCAAAAGAGAAGGTTGATCTGTTTCAAGGTTTTCGTCTATTTCACCTTGAAGTGCTTTCAATTGCTGCGGGTTAAGGAGCTGTATTTTCTGCTTAAATGCTTCAAATTGCTGTGTATTCATAATGAGACCTTAGTTCAAATTCATATGCTCAATGGAGCATAGCTTACTGATTCAATAAATCAAACAAGATTAAGTGAATATTAAATGAAGTTTGAAGTTTCCTAAAACTAAGACAACTATAGATCCCTTTGGTTGTTTTTTGTCCGAGGAATGTTAGGCAAAGTTATGGATGAGTCAATCAAAGTCAGCAAGTTTACATGCGTGTAAGATTTGAACGGCCCTTGTAGATAAAGGGTAGGCAAGTGGTTGCTCTACCTAGATGAGCCTTTTGGTAGAGCAATGTATAAACACACGGAGTGTTCAAAAAAATGAGCAGTTTCGTTATCTTTTTGTTTTTACTGTTGTTTTGTTTTTCATCTTGAAACTTCTTTTTCAAGCGGCTTTTCAATCTTAACTTTAACTGCAAATTTTGTGGCTAAGGTATGCAGTTCTGGAAGCATTCGATAAATCAAATGTAGCTGTTGTAGAACCATTCTAACAGAGCTCTCATCCTCTTCTCTCCATTCACTTAAACGCTTATCAAGTTCAGGATCGTAAGCGTTTTTTACTTCGCATTGTTCTTGATGACAAAACAGCTGGTCGTTGAGAGCGTCGAGATGCTCGTGTATTACTCTGTGTGCGTCCAGTACCAGTTTGTGTGTTGCTTCGTCATCGATACGTGTTCTATGAGCTCCCAGAGCAGAGATATAGCTGAGTAGTGCATGATTGAGTGTTAGGAATCGGAAGCTCTCATCTTCAGATGTACGATACTTACCCGGCTCAACCAGCATGCTACTAACAGCGGCAGTCAGATTTGCATCATTGTTATGTGCACTGCGGCGTGCAATACGATAGCTAAGGCTGTCTTTTTTGCCTACACGGTATTGGCCAATGATCTGAGCGAGATAATCTTTATTGGAATCAAGCGCATCTGCCATCACCTTGTGAAGTCGTTTTGATTGCCAGTCCGGTAAGATATAGCTAACCGCTAAAACAGCGAGCGCGCTGCCAATGAAGGTATCTGCTAGTCTGGGCAATACAACTGCGTAGCCTTCCCCTAATTGATTGAAGCAAAAGAGCACAAGCAGTGTGATAAAGGCGGTCGCGAAACCGTAGTTATTGATACGGAAAGCGAAGAACATCACGCCACTGACCACAATGAATACCAGCTGACTCTCTTGAGATGGGAAAAAGGTCAACAACGGTACTCCAATCAACAAGCCTGCGACGGTGCCAATGACACGAGCCGTCAGCTTTTGTCGCGTTGCACTGTAGTTTGGTTGGCACACAAACAGTGTTGTTAGCAAAATCCAATAACCTCTTTCAATCTCAAAACCTTGAATGATCCCGTAGCCGAGCGTCAATGTGATTGCCATACGAATTGCATGACGAAACAGCATCGAGTCGGTATTCAGGTTGGCTTTGATCTTGTGCCACATTGCCGTCAAAGTATGAGGGTTGGTATCGTCCAATACGTCTTCTTCCAACTTTTCCGCATCCGGGTTACTGATATTCGAGAGCTGCTTTTCGACGGTAGCTAGGTTATTGAATAAGTAATCCAGTTGGTTGAGCAGTGATTTCCACTCGGGCTTGTTCTGTTGGTTAAGATGGTTAAGCGAAGACATTAACTCATCAAGTGCTAATACAGACTTATCGCCATGTTGGTATTCAGCTCCGACTTTCAATGAGCTCGCCACTTCTTTACAGGCTGTGGCTTGGGCTTCTAGTAGATACTTGAATCGAAACAACACATCAGAGCGTTCAAAGTGCTTTGCCAGCTCTTGATAGCGGTAGTGGGTAGAGCTCACGCGTTCATGAATGTCTTGTGCGATGAAATAGGTGTTTAGGAATCGGTCACTCGGACCATCAATGTGCCCGCGCTTAGATCGGTTAAGCAGTGTTGCTTTACACATGTTGAGTGCATTAACGGTACTGGCGTTTAACTTAGCTTCAATAATGCGATGTGGCTGAGGAATAAGGTCAGATACAGGGTAGAAGAGTTCCGCTTTTGAGCCGATGTAATTGCCGATTTGATCGAATACCGTCGCCAGGTTTTGCTGTACGGGCTGCATCGGCCAAACAATCTGCCAAATCATCGACATGAAGTAGTACCAAGCGGCGCCGGTTAAAAGTAGAAGCGGTTGAAACCAAAGGTTGGTGCTCTCATGGGCACCGAGCATGGTATAGATAGCAACAAGCAGCGAACCAAACGCGATACTGGCATATTTAGGACCAATTGCCCCAAGTATAATAAAAGAGAAGGTTGAAACGAAAAGCCCTATCGCGAACAGCCAAGGGGTGTCGAAGAGAATTTCAATAGAGAAGGCTGCAACGGCAAAACAGATAAAGGTTAGCGTGAGTGCTTTCAAACGTCCGGTAAAGCTGTCATCACTTTCAGCAAGAGCCGCAGCAATAACCCCTAAAATTAATGGTGTGATCAGTGTGTTTTGACCATAATACCAAGCAGGTACTACAACACCGAGCAGAGTGATGAGAATTAATACGCTGTAATTTATGGTTTTATTCGCCCAATAAAGGCGTAGTTTTGCTGAGAAGTCCACAGTCGCTCACTTGACACACTAAAACCATAATCCTAACAGAAATCAAGCACAAGAATTTGATACTTATCCATAATTGCCCCTAGGTGGTCATGAAAGCGTCGATAAGCAGTGAGACATTATTAATTCTCACTGCATCATGATATAAATTCAATATTCCCAATTAAAGAGCACGCTCCAATGCAGCTAAGCGCTAATAAGACTGCACAGTTTTTTATTCAAAATGAATATCATCAAGTTGAGCTTGATGGTCCACGCCTGCTGTTATCTTCAGTAGGCAGTGAAGAACGTATCCCTTTCACTATTTGGAGTGGCAAGATCGCGATAAAGCGCGGATTGTTTTGGGGATCGTTGCAGTTTTTTGCTAATCAACAAGATGGCAAACAGCGAAGCTGGTTAGTCCAAGGCCTTCCATGGGAACAATGTCGTCAATTTGCGCGCGCATCGGTTGCTGCTTATCAGAAGTGGCATGACAGACAATGTGAACAGTTGGCAGAGCACGTTCCTCAATGGGAAGATGAATTGACACGTCTTGAGCAACTTCCTGCTTTCCTACCGCATTCTAAAGTGAAGACTTGGGTCGACATGGTCAACGCAGGTCTGGAAAATATGACGATGACTCTAGAGGAAGCGGCACAGCGCATGCCAAACCGCATTGCTCGAATGCAGCCATGGTTGTCTGAAACGGAAATTCAGCAAGCCGAGAGGAATCAACAGTGGTTAGAGACAGAAAGACAAAATTGGGAAGTATTGTTTGCTCAATGTGAGTCGTCACCCCTGAACTTATCGCAACAATATGCGGTCTTGATGAATGATGATCACAACCTTATTTTAGCGGGCGCAGGCTCAGGTAAAACCAGTGTTCTCACAGCTCGCGTCGCGTATTTATTGCAAAGCCACCAAGCTCAAGCTGAAGAGTTGTTACTGCTCGCCTTTGGTCGTGAAGCCGCGGAAGAGATGAAGCAGCGCCTTAACAGCAAAATTGGCATATCAGCCGAGAAGGTGCAAGTCAGTACTTTCCACCAGTTGGGTCTAAAGATACTGAATCAAGTTGAACCCGAACGCGTGGTTATTTCTCCGATCGCACTCGATGACAACCAACGCCAAGCATGGTGCATTGATTGGTTGAAGAAGCACTGGATGACGCCGACCAACTTTAAACGTTGGCAAAAGCACTTGTCTAAATGGCCAATTGCTTATTTAACCGGTGATGATGAGCTAGGTAGTCATGTTTCAAATCTTAAATTGATTGGTTGGCTTGAAAAGCAACTTGAACAGTTGAATGCATCGGGTTTAACGAAAAAAGAAGTACAGCAACAACTGATTGATCACCGTGACTATACGCGCCTCAATAGCGAGCTTTCACTGTGTTGGCCATGCGTAACCGCTTGGCAAAAGGAATTGAAAGAACAGAATCATATCGACTTCTCAATCATGATCAGCCGAGCGACACAGTATGTCGAGAAGGGGAAATTCATTTCGCCTTGGAAGTTCATCATGATCGATGAATATCAAGATATCTCACCAGATCGTTTAGCCTTGGTTGAAGCCTTGTGCAATCAATCGAAAGCGCAGCACCAAGCTTCTATTTTTGCCGTAGGTGATGACTGGCAGTCAATTTACCAGTTCGCGGGTGCAGATGTTGATCTAACGACGGGCTTTAAAGATCGTTTTGAGAGCTCGACAATTCATCATCTAGATACGACTTATCGATTTAACAATCAGTTAGGTTCGGTTGCCAATCGCTTTGTGCAGGAAAACCCGATTCAACTACCAAAAGAGCTCAACAGCTTCAAACAACAGAAGCAGAAGTCGGTTTATAGTGCGCCAAGCAAAGAAGTTGAGAAGATACTCGATCAGATAAACAGGCAAGCAAAAGGTAAAGCGAATAAATCCGTTATGTTGCTTGGGCGAAATCATTACCACAAACCAGAGCTGTTGGAAGACTGGAAAAAGATCTATACCTCAATTGATATCAGCTTCATGACTTGTCACGCGAGTAAGGGTAAAGAAGCGGATTTCGTGATTATTCTTTGCGTTGATGAAGGACAGTTCCCCGCGAAGAAGAAACAATTGCACATTGATGGCGCGTTGACTGAATCTTCGGATGTGTTCCCTTATGCGGAAGAGCGTCGTTTGTTTTACGTGGCAATGACGCGAGCGAAAGAAAAAGTATGGATCACGCACAGTGGCGACGGTTCTGGTTTTGTACAAGAACTGCATGGCTCTGATTACCCTGTCGTTCGTAAAAAGTGATGTCACTTGGCGTAATTGTCTAAGACTAGATCTTCAAGCACGCTCTCTATGCTCATTAGGGCGTAAGCTATTATCATTAGCGTGCTAGCTATTCTAATTAGGGCGTAAGATATTATCATTAGGAAAAAGGCATAAAGCAGAAGGAATCAGCTATGGAACACGGCTCTATTAACTACATTGAATTTGCTGCGCGAGACATCGCCGCTACGAAGGCGTTTTTCAGCCAAGTGTTTGGTTGGATCTTTGAAGACTACGGCCCTGAGTATTCTGCTTTTGAAGGTAAAGGCTTAATGGGTGGGTTTTATTTAGCGGATCTAGCGTCCAATGCTGAAAGTGGTGCGGCGTTGATGGTTTTTTATAGCGAAGATCTTGAGCAAACCGAGTGTGAGGTGTTGGATGCTGGTGGCGAGATAAACCGTGAGATATTCAGCTTTCCCGGCGGGCGACGCTTCCATTTTAGAGAGCCAAGTGGTAATGAAATGGCTGTGTGGAGCGATAAGTAGAGAGTTAAGATTCTGGTAAATAAAAAGCCACTATGTGAAATGATCCTGTAACGTTGGATATTTCTGTTAAGCGGTAATCAAGGCCTGACTATCGAAGTCAGGCCTTTTAGTTTCACTTTATACGTTTGGTATTGTAGAACTAATAATGCATCAACCCAATTAAGGGCGAGGCAATTTAATCAAGACTAAGCAAGAATCTCTTTTGCTGTGTTTACTACGTTTTCAGTAGTGAAACCGAACATCTTGAATAGCTCGCCTGCTGGTGCAGATTCGCCGAACGTTGTCATGCCGATGATCTTGCCACCGAAGCCAACGTATTTGTACCAGAAGTCAGCGATACCAGCTTCTACTGCGATACGTGCTGTAACGTCAGATGGAAGTACAGACTCGCGGTATTCTGCGTCTTGCTTGTCGAATGCGTCAGTAGCAGGCATAGAGACTACGCGTACTTTCTTGCCTTCAGCTGTTAGTTCAGCAGCAGCGCTAACCGCTAGCTCAACTTCAGAACCAGTTGCGATAAGGATAAGCTCTGGTTTGCCTTCACAATCTTTCAGGATGTAACCACCCTTAGCGATGTTTGCCACTTGCTCAGCGTCACGGTCTTGCTGTGCAAGGTTCTGACGAGAGAAGATAAGTGCAGAAGGACCATCTTTACGTTCGATTGCCAGTTTCCAAGCAACAGCAGACTCAACTTGGTCACATGGACGCCATGTGCTCATGTTTGGAGTTAGACGTAGAGAAGCGATCTGCTCAACTGGTTGGTGAGTTGGACCATCTTCGCCTAGGCCGATCGAATCGTGCGTGTAAACTTGGATGTTCTGAGTTTTCATCAGAGCAGCCATACGCATTGCGTTACGTGCGTATTCCATGAACATTAGGAACGTTGCGCCGTATGGTACGAAACCACCGTGCAGAGCGA
>NZ_JBFRVM010000231.1:0-532 GCF_041475145.1 Vibrio sp. 10N.222.49.A3 | reverse complement strand
CCCCTTATTGATGGCCATTGTAGCGGTCTTTTTTATCCTTCCTTTCTTGCACGGCCTTTCTTATAAAAAACCGTGAATAGAGAAATCCCTTCCGAATGAGACTGCGTGCGCAAGATAACCCTGAATAACCTGTTGGGAGAAACCAGAAAAATGAGAGATAGAGCAGGGTAGGCTAAGGTTCAGACGTGCTGATCCCTCCGCCTTCGCGGAGACGAACGTGTCTTTTTAATTAGGGGCCAGGTCCGGTTGATACTCACTAAAGAAGGCTGAGGTTGATTGCGCATAGGTGTTTAACGTTGACGCATTGAAGATCTCTTGTATCCCTGACGCTATCTTACGGAAAGAGAGCCATTGAAAGCTCAGTCCTTTCTTTGTCTGGCGTTCCCGTGTTGCGAGGATCAATTCGCTGATGTTGGTGTAACGCACGACTTTTAAGTCATTAAAGAAGCGAGGTGTAAACTGTTTGTACGCGGGTGCACTGCGTATCGTCCCTTCGTCTTGGTCGACACACACATTGATCCGCTCACTGTGA
>NZ_JBFRVM010000230.1:1338-3035 GCF_041475145.1 Vibrio sp. 10N.222.49.A3 | reverse complement strand
ACCAGGTTAAGTTCCACCCAGCGGTCTATTCATCCGAAGATAGATCTCTTCATCCTGCCATGTTAACTAACATTCACAATAAAGAAGGTGAAACCAAAGCCATAGAAGTGACCTATTTAGACACTCAAGGCAATAAAGACACCTCCTTAGATATTAATCCAAGAACACTAGGAACAAAGTCCAAACAATTAACCCAATTCCATCAAGGAGAGAATTTAAACACCACCATCATCAGCACATCGATAGAAAACTCGTTTTTAATTCGAGACCAAACCCAAGGGCAGATTGACATTATCAACGTCAATCATAAGAACGACATTCAAAACATCTCCACCGATGAACTGAGACAGAACATCATTATTGTATTAAATCACGGCAATCACGATTTAAACCCGAACAACATTGAGAAAATCGTCGAGAACTTTAATGGTCGAGACATTCAATTCATGTCAGACGACAACCTTAAAGAGGACATCAAATCATGCCTTGATAAACTAGAGCGAGATAACAGCGCACATAACATTGAATTAAATGAGCCGCACACTTCTCATCAAGAGAGCGAATTAGACACCCTCAACTATAATGAGAAAAAAGAAACCGACAGCCAATCACTCGACCACTTTGAGCCAAAAGAATATTCACCTCAACAAGAGATGGAATTTAATCACTCAGAGAAAGAGAGTCAGTGGGAAGACAGAGAAATCGACAGAGAGTTAGAGCGATAATAAAAGGGTAGCCAATGGCTACCCTTTTTTTCGCCTTCAAGATATTCATCGACGCTTTTATCAACCAAAGCGGTGTTGGATTTTCTTTGCTCAATCGAATCCGCTTTATTCTTATAATACCCCTCCCCATCAAAGCTATGCGCCAAATTTAAATTTAGCACGCCTTGTACCTGCCTAACTCTACGATACGTTTCTTCCATCAACTCACGGTTCGACGGCCTTTCATCGTCACTGTCATTCAGTTTAATACGCAATGCCAATGTCAAAAGCTGACGAATCGCATCAGCATCAGTTAAACCCTCTCTCTTTTTAAACTTGCGAAAATCTTGCTCTAGCGGCCCCTTGATTGTGGCTTGTAATACTGTGCTTCTCGCCATTTTTAGATTTTCTCCCACCAAATTTGGTTAATACGATTTAATGTACATTTAAATACGATACCATATTATCACAACCTAACAATCGCTCACAAACAAAGCCAGAAAAGGGCTAAATTGAAATCAAATACAAATACACTCACTTTCAAATCAAATAGCCTGTAAACCTTACCATGCATGGGTTAAATGGATATTAAATACATTTAACATATTTTTAAATACGATTTCAGCGGCTAATTAGTTGAGATTTTGAAAATTTTTTACACTCTACTCCCCCTTTATCATTAAATATAACTTTTTGTTTTTATTGTCTTTATATCCTTAACAGACAACCATTCGCATTGAAATTAATGCGCCGTGGTGTGTGGTGAATAATTGAAAATACAGGGGCACTTCTTACAAAGTATCCGGTTGGTTTTTGTTTTCACTAAGAGCTTGGATTATCGATGAAAAACGCCCCTATTGGAAGGGGTTGGGGTGTAGATTTGACCACACTGTTTTTACATTAACGCCAAGTTACTCTTATACAGGGGCACTTTCTCCCCCAAAATACAGGCTAGAAATAAAAGGATTCTAGGACGTACCATCGCGCCAATCG
>NZ_JBFRVM010000230.1:0-577 GCF_041475145.1 Vibrio sp. 10N.222.49.A3 | reverse complement strand
CGTACCATCGCGCCAATCGACTTTGTTTCTGAAATCAGAGAACTAAAGGCACAATCCAGCATTTAACCATTGAGACTACAGGGTAAAAGTCTACGGTGAGGGCGAGTGAAAAATTTAAAAGCATAGTACTGATGGGAAGCACCGAGTCTGGAGGAAGTTCCATTTTACGGTAGATAACAACACGCATGAAATCATTCCTGCTGAGTTAAGTTCATCCCGTGTATCCGACGGTGAAGTTCTACCTAACTTGCTCAAATAGTCGAGACAAAGAATCAATTAAATATCTGATGATGGAGCTTGTGAGACGAAGTTATTCGCCTCAAATATGCAGTTCAACTCATACGGCTACCATAACGCTCTCTTTCAGAGACCTTAATGTACCGAATGAAGACGTTGCTCGGCGGTACATTAAGGTTAAGAAACTAAAACGCCCAAATTGGCGAAAATTACGCCATGAAGTATCACAATTATTATCTGAATTCTAGAAGAATCTACTAAACGTGGGAGGATCGAATATGCTCCACTTAAGACATCTGTAAAAATTTTATACTTAATTATTATTATTAAGTATAAAAAC
>NZ_JBFRVM010000229.1:0-1503 GCF_041475145.1 Vibrio sp. 10N.222.49.A3 | reverse complement strand
ACCAGGTTAAGTTCCACCCGGCGGTCTATTCATCCGAAGATAGATCTCTTCATCCTGCGATGTTAACCAACATCCACAATAAAGAAGGCGAAACCAAAGCCATTGAAGTGACCTATTTAGACACTCAAGGCAATAAAGATACCTCCCTAGATATTAACCCAAGAACCCTAGGCACAAAGTCCAAACAATTAACCCAATTCCATCAAGGAGAGAATTTAAATACCACCATCATCAGTACCTCAATTGAAAACTCATTCTTAATTCGAGACCAAACTCAAGGGCAGATTGATATTATTAATGTCAATCACAAGAACGACATTCAAAACATCTCTACCGATGAGCTGAGACAGAACATCATTATTGTATTAAATCAAGGCAACCACGATTTAAACCCGAACAACATTGAGAAAATTGTCGAGAACTTTAATGGTCGAGACATTCAATTCATGTCAGATGATAATCTTAAAGAGGACATTAAATCGTGCATTGACAAATTAGAGCGAGATAACAGCACACATAACATTGAATTAAATGAGCCGCACACGTCTCATCAAGAGAGCGAATTAGACACCATCAACTATAATGATAAAAAAGAAACCGACAGCCAATCACTCGAACACTTTGAGCCAAAAGAATATTCCCCTCAAAAAGAGATGGAATTTAATCAATCAGAGAAAGAGAGCCATTGGGAAGACAGAGAAATCGACAGAGAGTTAGAGCGATAATAAGAGGGTAGCTGCTGCTACCCTTTTTTTTCGCCTTCAAGATATTCATCGACGCTTTTATCAACCAAAGCGGTATTGGATTTTCTTTGCTCAATAGAGTCGGCTTTGTTCTTATAATACCCCTCCCCATCAAAGCTATGCGCCAAATTTAAATTTAGCACGCCTTGTACTTGCCTAACTCTACGATACGTTTCTTCCATCAACTCACGGTTCGACGGCCGCTCATCGTCACTGTCATTCAGTTTGATACGCAACGCCAAGGTAAAAAGCTGACGAGTTGCCTCGGCATCACTTAACTTTTCTCTGTCTCTGAATTTCTTAAAATCTTGCTCTAGCTTCCCTCGAAGGGAGCTTTGTAAAGGGTAAGAACGCGACATAATTTAGCCTTTTCTCCTCAATGAATGTCAATGAAGTCCACTTTTAAACCCCAATGAAATCCAATAAATTCTCAATGTAAACCCATTGTACTTAGTTTTTAAAAAACAGCTACAACCTTACCCCTAAAGGGATAAATAACAATTCAATTAAATTCCATTAAATTTAGATTGAAATCACCAAAACCCCTTATAGGAAAAGGCATCAATAACAATTCAATGTGATTACATATTTTTACACTGGGGTTTCAGCGGCTAATTAGTTGAGATTTTGAAAATTTTTTTACACTCTAATCCCCCTTCCTAATTAAATATAACTTTTTGTTTTTATTGTCTTTACACCATTAACAGACAACCATTCGCATTGAAATCAATGCGCCGTAGGGTGTGGTCACCAACTCAAC
>NZ_JBFRVM010000228.1:0-455 GCF_041475145.1 Vibrio sp. 10N.222.49.A3 | reverse complement strand
AGGATTTGAGACGCAGGATACGTAGCCCGTGAGGCTCGACTGGTTGCTGAAGACGTAGCCATGGACGAGGTCCACGTCGTAATAGAGAGAACCATCAGGAGTCGCCGACCAATAGTAGTAGGTGGTCGGCCAACCGCGCGCGATAAACATCGGGCCGAATGCGTCGTATAGCTCCGTTTTTAACTCGTCTCTTGTTGCTAAACGCCAGTTAGTTCGTCCGCCGAGACTATGGGTGTTGTAGGTAGTACACAGTGCATTTGCGTTATTCCAGTCGAATAGATAAAAAGCACCACCAACTGGGCCGGAATTTCCGCTTTCAGTATGAGTACCGTTTGTAGCACTACCGCCAATGCTGTCTAGATAGGCCGCTGATGGTGAATTGGTAAGCAACTTACCACTACCTCTATTGTAGATATCAATACATGTACCAGCCAAATTACACACATTCACCTCCA
>NZ_JBFRVM010000227.1:0-1464 GCF_041475145.1 Vibrio sp. 10N.222.49.A3 | reverse complement strand
ATCCTGCGTCTCAAATCCTTAAAGTTGAGCGTTTAGAGTTTAACGTTTTAATTTTTAATTTTAGTTTTTGAAGTGCCAGAGTTGCATCTGGCACTTTTTTAGGGGGGGAAGATAAGTGAATATTGAAACTAAATTAGCATTGGTTGAAAGCAGTCAACGTATTGTTGGCATAAAAGAGGGGATGTTTGTACGTTTCTATGAGCAATCACTCTTTGGTTGGCAGCAGTGGGTATCTAAACAGGACCAATTACCGATATTGAAGGTGTTAAAGAAAAAGGTTAAGAAATTGTGTTATGACTCCAACATGGTGAGCTTGAGTTAGAATGGTAGTCCCGCAACTCTGAATTAAAAATTATGGCTACTATTCAAGTTAACTGTCGGTTTTGCAACCAAACGGAGTATGTTCGTAAACATGGTACTGGTGTGTCAGGCTTTCAGCGGTTTCGTTGCCTTGAGTGCAAACGCTCATTTCAACTTGATTATGCTTACGAGGCATATAAACCTAAGGTCAAAGAGCAAATCATTGATATGGCGATGAATAGCTCTGGTGTAAGAGAAACAAGTCGTGTCTTAAAAGTTGGCCATAACACGGTACTGCGCACTTTAAAAAACTCTCGCCGAAACGAGTCACCTCAATACCTTTCGAGAGAGCAAACATCTCTCTCATCTGTGAGGTCGATGAACAGTGGTCATTCGTAGGAAACAAAAAAATCGTCGTTGGCTTTGGTATGCATTGGAGCCCGGTTATAAACGCATCATTGCTCATGCCTTTGGTAAGCGTAATACAGATGAGCTGCGAGCGTTACTCGCTTTACTTAAGCCATTCGACATCAGTTTCTTTTTCACCGATGATTTCAGCGTCTACTCAAAAGAATTGCCAAAAGAAAAACATGTTGTAGGGAAAAGGTTCACTCAGCGGATTGAACTAACCAATTTGACTTTGCGTTCCAGATAAAAATGTTTATTGCGTAAAGTTATTGGTTTCTCGAAATCGGAAGAAATGCACGAGAAAGTGATAGGGACTTCCATTGAGCGAGAGTTCTACCACTAAATCAACTAATTGGCGTCACGACCTACAAAAGTGTGTTCTGGAGGGACTCCAAGTACACGAGTTAAAGAGTTTTATATCGACGGGACAGTACCTTGGATTAAAACTAAGGAAGTGAATAATTGTAAGGTTTTTTCTGCTGAGACCTACATCACTGAAGATGCCATAACGAAGTCTACCGCAAAGTTAATACCGGAAAACTCGGTAATTATCGTTATGTATGGTAATGGTGATACTGCAGGTAGAGTCGCAATTAATAAAATTCCAGTTGCTACAAATCAAGCCTAGCTTATTACCAACTATTTTAAAGCTATCCCAATCACTTCCAACGCCCAGTTCTCTATTGCAACCGAACCTCATCAGTCTCTTGCACTCTGGGGGTATCGGTTTTCCGAAACTTATTTATGTCCAAAACC
>NZ_JBFRVM010000226.1:0-7268 GCF_041475145.1 Vibrio sp. 10N.222.49.A3 | reverse complement strand
ATTTGCTTAGAATGACTAGGCTACTTCTCCCTCGCCGCGATTAAAACGCTTTTATCTCGAACAAAATCCAACCGCGGAAGGTCAACACGCCCTGACAGTATAGAAGCAATTTATCGAAAGAAATGTGGTTCAAAACACAAAGCCGTAAAGCGATCAAAAAAGGGCACAAACTCGAGGAATCATCTTCGAAATTGCGCCCTTTTGTATGTATATAGCTAACTATTTATAGTTATATGTTTAGAATCCTAAGAGTTTAAAGCAGAGCGTTTACTTCGCTTTCTTGCCAGAACGTTGCTGCTCTTTGTGTGCAAGCTTTTCTCTCTTACGTTGATCGATAAGGTGAGCAGCATCGCCGCCTACGTGGGTTTCGCCACGAGCATTCGACAGTTGAACTTGCTTTTCACGTTCACGGAAACGCGCTTTCTGCTCGTCGCTGTGCTTATCAACACATTTAGGGCAGTTTACGCCTTTTTCAAAGTGCTCAGACGCTTTGTCTTCGTCTGTGATTGGCAGGCGACAAGCATTACACACGTCGTAGCCGCTCTTCTCTAGCTGGTGGTTAACTGCAACACGACCATCAAATACGTAGCAGTCGCCTTCCCACATGCTCTCTTCTTCTGGTACTTCTTCTAGGTACTTAAGAATGCCGCCTTCAAGGTGGTAAACCTCATCAAAGCCTTGCTCTTTCATGTAGGCTGTTGATTTTTCGCAACGAATACCGCCAGTACAGAACATTGCGACTTTCTTGTGTTTCTTAGGATCGAGATTTTCTTCAACGTATTGAGGGAATTCACGGAAGGTTTCTGTGTTTGGGTTTACAGCATTTTTGAATGTACCGATATCGACTTCGTAGTCGTTGCGAGTATCAACCAGAATCACATCAGGATCAGAAATCAGAGCGTTCCATTCGTTTGGTTTCACGTAAGTGCCGACAACGTGGCGTGGGTCGATACCCTCAACGCCCATGGTTACGATCTCTTTCTTAAGCTTAACCTTGGTGCGGTTGAATGGTTGTTCTTCGTTGAACGACTCTTTGTAAACAACATCAGCCAAACGAGAATCTTGTTTGAACCATTGAAGAAGAGCGTCGATAGATTCGCGCTTACCTGCAACGGTGCCGTTGATACCTTCACTCGCAAGTAGCAAAGTACCGCGGATTTGGTTGGCTTCTAACACGTCAGTGAGTGGCTGGCGAATTTCTTGGTAATCATCAAGTGCTACGAATTTATACAGAGCACATACAACATATTGAGACATGGTTTTTCCTTTCTGCGAGCTGGAACGTAAATCCAGAGCGTTGCCTTTTATGATACATACTGAGTTTGATTTACTCAGGTTTGCCCATATTGGCTTATTAAAATCCGCCGTAGTATAACCAAGCCAAGGAAGGACAAAAACCAACCAAAAGTAGGGCTATTTAGCATTATTACCAGTGTGGTTTTTGGACTAAGAAATGCAATGAAACCGTTTTATCTGGTTCGAATTACAACACGTATTCCCAAACCAAAAAGGCCCTGCTGTAAAAATACATCAGGGCCTTGGTATTGAATCTGTCTGACTTAATCAGCGATTACGCTTGGTTCAGTACTTCCGCTAAGCGTTTCACCGCTTCAGTCAACTCTTCTGGGTTGGCGTTGGTGAAGTTTAAGCGCAGTGCGGCTTTGGCTTCATCGGCCTTTGGATAGAATACTGGGCTTGGTACAACCGCCACGCCATTCGATAGCAAAGTCTTAGCTAATTCGAAGGTATCGCACTCTGGGATTTCTACCCAAATGAACATCCCGCCATCTACGGCTTTTAACACGCAATCTGCAGGCAGTTGTTTTTCTAGCTCTGAGAACAGCACTTCATAACGAGACTTGTACAAGGTGCGAATGTTTTCCATGTGTACGCCAAAGTCTTCATGTTTTAGAAGACCGACAAGCAGCGCTTGCATGGGTACACTTGAGTGCAAGTCAGCGCCTTGTTTTACTTTGATTAATGGCTCAAGGTAGCTGCGTTTACCTGTTACCGCGCCAATACGTAAACCTGGCGATGCAATTTTAGAGAATGAACGAAGAACGATAGAGTTGTCAGGGCAGAACGAAGAAACCAACGGTAGTTCTGTACCGGTGAAACGTAGCTCACGGTATGGTGCATCTTCAATGAATGCCACGTTGTATTTGATGCACAGTTCAGCGACTTTTTGACGAGTTTCTGTTGCCCAGCACACACCGGTTGGGTTGTGGAAATCAGGCACGGCATAGAACATTTTCGGTGATTGCTGTGCAAAGCAGGTTTCTAGTTCGTCTAGATTTGGGCCAAATTCAGTTTGAGACACGGTAGCGATGTTTGCTTGAACTAGGCCAAACACCTGCATCGCACCTAAGTAGCTTGGCGCTTCCATCACAACCACATCACCCGGGTCAACATACGCACGCGCAATCAAATCCAAACCTTGCTGAGAACCTGTACAGATCATTGCCGTGTGAGATTCTGGCAATTGGTAGCTTTGTGTTAGGTGATCAAGCAACGGGCCATAACCTGCGGTCGAACCGTATTGGAAAACTTCAGGCATGTTCGCTAGGTTTTCTAGCGTAGGCTTCATTAAATCGATAGGGAATGTTTTCGCATCGGGTAAACCACCGGCCAACGAAATAACATTTGGATCGCTTGCGGCTGCTAGGATCTCTCGAATGTATGAAGATTGAATCTGTTGTAATGACTGTGCGATTTCCATGTGTTGTGTCTCGTCTTTTATCGTTTTTATTCTATCGCTTGATATTACACGGCAATTGTAAAAACTAGCGTGTCCGTTTATGCTCTTAAACATGTCCATTTATGCTATTTAAACGATGTCACGACAACACTTATCCCGAATCAATGATGTTTTGTTCCATATTCATCAAGACATCAGCCAACCTCTGTCGGCAAAAGCGCTCTCCGAGATTGCGGCTTATTCAGAGCAACATTTTCATCGCACCTTTAAAAGCGTGGTTGGGGAGTCGCTACATCAGTACATTCGACGCACTCGAATGGAGTATGCAGCCAATCAATTGATGTTCGATACCACGTCGTCAGTGGTAGAGATTGCTAGTAAATGTGGCTTTAGTTCGGTGTCTTCATTTAGCCGAGCATTCAAAGCGACCTTTAACATGTCACCGGGAGAATGGCGTAAACACGACTTACAGATAGCAGAAAAACCCTATTTGAAAGATCCCGAAGTAGCGGCGGGTTATTTGAACGTAGCGCAGCGAGTGTTACCTGAACCGAAGATCGTTGAAACACCGGAGCGAATGGCGGCTTATGTTCGACATACGGGTTATAACCGTTCTATTCGCAACGCGTGGTTGATATTGAAAGCGTGGGCGAACTCAGAACAGCGTGACTTTTCGAGCCAATTTGGTTTGCATCACTCAAACCCTGCTTGGGTGGAAATGGACCAGTGCCGCTATGTGGCGTGTATCGCGATTGATGAGCCGATTAAGTATCGCAGTGTTGTGAACCAGATGGTGATTCCGGGTGGGTTACACGCGGTATTTCGACTGAATGGCCGTTATGGTGAACTGCTACCACAGATCAGTATGGTATTAGAAAAATGGTTACCTGCTTCTGGTTTCAAACAGCGCTCGACTCCCGCGTATGTGCATTATCATCAGAATCATTTTCTCAACAGTGATGAAGTGTTTGAGCTTGATTTCTATCTGCCAGTGAGTTTTTATTAGTAACCCCATTTTTGAGGAAAAATTATGTATCTCGTTTTGTATTGCCACAATATTGGTATGACGGACTTTTCATTCTTTGAAACGGAAGATTTTGACAAAGAAGAGGGCTATATCGTGCGAGGTAAATGGCCGAATGAGAAAGCGTTTCGTGATTACTTAACCAAAGAGTTTGGTGACATGAGCGAATTTCAAGTGATCGACTTAATCGCCAAAGGTGCAGAAGCAGAACACTACTCGCCAGAAGAGTTGATGCGCTTAGCTTTGTAATATCTAGCTTAATAACGGTTAGCTCATCAACATCCAGTTAAGTAGCATCTTTCGAACAAACGAATAAAGAAATGGCAGCCTGATTGGGCTGCCATTTTCGTTTTAGGTTAAAGCTAATACCTTTTGCATCGTGAATGATGCTACTGCGCAACCTCGTCCACCAAATACAAGATTGACTGATACGGAATGCCACTGTGATGTGACAAACCTATCTCACAGGTTCGACTGTTACTGAATCCACGAGTACAGTTGCTCGGCACTTGCTCTTTGAGTGGGTGTACCGCCGCTTCATTCAGCTCTGGAGTGGTAAAACCTTTATCACCCGCCCAACCACAACATTGAATATGCTCAGGAACGATGACTTCTTCGGTACAGGCTTTAGCAAGGCTCAACATCGCACCTTCCAAACCCATTCGACGGGAGCTACAGGTTACATGCAGCATCACGGTTTCTTGCAGCGGCTCAAGTGTCAGGTGCTCAAGCAGGTATTGATTCACAAACCCTGTCGGCTCTAGTACCTCTAGCGGTTTGGTGAACTGTTCAATACTGCGTTTAGCACATGGGCTGGTATCCATTAAGACTGGGTATTCACCTTGACGACTCGCTTGCCACAACACTTCTTCGAGCTGTTGCGCTTTAGATTGGGCTAAATCGGTCATCCCTTTGCTGTCGTAAGGCATGCCACAACATTGGTCGTCTAGCTTCTTCGGAAGAATAACCTCAAATCCGGCTTTGTTAAGCAAAGACATGGTCACTTCAGTTAGGGGACGTTGGTCGCCCGCATCACTCTGTTGTCCCATGGTGCGACTCGCACAGGAAGGCAGGTAAACCACCTTCTTATGATTGCTTGAGTTTTCTGCCGTCACTGGTGATGAGACTAGCGAGTGACTATTGGATTGCGGCATCTCTGGCATCCAAACCGGTGTCGCGCCTTTAGTCATTGAGCGCAAGCCATTGGTTAGCTTGCCGACTGTATTCGCACCTAGAACCTTACTCGCCAATTGGTTGGTTTTGAGGCCAGCCTTGGTAAGTTTTGTGGTAGTCGAGAAATGATCCGCTGTCCATTTAGCGATTGGTGTAAATTTCTCGTACTTGGCAATACGAAGCTTTTTAATCAAATCACCGGTGTTGATTCCCACTGGACAACGTTCGGCACACAGGCCTGTCGCCGCGCAGGTATCAATGCCTTGGTATTCGAAGGTTTTCTCTAGTTCGCTTGCTTCTATTTCTTCACCTGCAGCACGGCGGCGTTGTAACTCGCGGTACAGCACGATACGTTGGCGTGGCGATAGGGTTAAGGTACGAGACGGACAAACAGGCTCACAGAAGCCACACTCGATACAGCGGTCGACAAGGTCATCGGCAGCAGGCATTGGCTTCAAATTGGTGATGTGTGAATTCGGGTTGTCGTTGATGATAACGCCGGGGTTAAGCAGCCTTTCTGGGTCAAACAGCGCTTTGATCTGTTGCATCAAGGCATAGCCATCTTTGCCCCATTCCAATTCCACATAAGGTGCCATGTTTCGGCCCGTGCCGTGTTCCGCTTTCAGTGAACCTTGATACTTCACTGCAACTAGCTCGGCAACGTCATCCATGAAACCGCCGTAACGGTCGATCTCTTCTTGGCTGTCGAAGCCTTGGGTAAATACAAAGTGCAGGTTGCCTTCGAGGGCGTGACCAAAAATGATCGCTTCGCTGTAGTCGTATTTGTCGAACAGCTCTTGTAGCTCTCGAATACCGTTAGCGAGGTTTTCGACAGGGAAAGCCACGTCTTCGATGATAACGGTTGTGCCAACTTCACGAACGGCTCCAACGGCAGGGAACATGCCTTTTCGGATGCCCCACAGGGTTGCGACTGTCTTTGGATCGGAAGTGAAAGGCACCGATTCAACAATCGTGTATTCAGTCAATGCGTCCAAAATTGATTTACATTGTAAATCTAAGTCCGGCTGGGAGCTGGCGTGTGATTCCACCAAAATCGCCGCGGCTTCTAAATCCAAGTTCGGCATGAATGCAGGCATACCCGGTTTATCAGCTACTGAGCGTAGCGCTCTGCCATCCATCAATTCAACCGCAGCAACGGGTGTTTTTGATAGCGTAGTAACGGCTTTACTGGCTTGTTCGATGTCGGCAAACACCAACAGAGCCGAAGCTTTGTTCGGATGTTCGATCACCGTGTTGTAGGTGATCTCAGCAATGAAACCTAGCGTGCCTTCAGAACCTATCATCAGGTGTTTGATGATCTCAATTGGGTCGTGGTAATCGACCAGTGCATTGAGCGCGTAGCCAGTGGTGTTTTTGAGGCGGTATTTATGGCGGATTCTGTCAGCGAGTTCTTGGTTTGAAGCTGTCTGTTGATGTAATTCGACAATACCTTCAAACAGTTCTTTGTGTGATTGCTTGAAAGCTTCAACGCTGGCGTTATCAGCCGTATCAAGCAGGGAGCCATCACTCAATACGATTTTCATGCTCTCGACGGTGCGATAAGAGTTTTGCGCGGTACCACAACACATACCACTGGCGTTATTTGCTGCAATACCACCGATTTTACAGGTATTGATTGAAGCTGGATCTGGGCCGATTTTACGTTGGAAAGGAGCAAGGTATTTGTTTGCATCAGCGCCAATCACACCCGGTTGAAGGATGATCTGATTGCCGTTATCTACGATTTCATGGCCACGCCAGTCATCGGTCAGTGTGATGAGGACCGAGTCTGAAACGGCTTGTCCTGAAAGGCTGGTGCCCGCGGCGCGAAAGGTAAAATGAATACCGAGTTCACGACAGCTTTGAATGGTGAATATCACTTCGTCTAAGTTCTTGAGCCTTAGAACCATTTTCGGCACCAAGCGATAAAAACTCGCATCGGTGCCGTAAGCCAAGCGCTTTGCCTCTTGAGTGACAATGCGTTCTGTTTCTATTTTTTGAGCCAGTATCGCTTCAAGCTGCTGATAAGCTTGTGCGTCTATTACTCGCTCATGGGATGTGGTTGTCTCCATCTTTGCTTCCTTGTGCTTCTTATTTGGCACTGATCAGGGCGTGTTGACCTTTCGTGGTTAAATTTTGTTCGAGATAAAAGCGTTTTAATCGCGGCGAGGGGGAAGTAGCCTAGTCACTCTAAGCAAATCCCCCTCAACAAAGAGTAAAACGCTTTTAGCTGAACCCTTCGGGCAGCGTTTGCTGGCCATTTCTACTACGTTATCGGCTTCTTATGTAGGCTAGCTACACATCGACGCCTCTGCCTTGTATAAATACCCAGCAACTCGCTGCAAAAATCAGCTCGAAAGATCAACACGCCCT
>NZ_JBFRVM010000225.1:0-14963 GCF_041475145.1 Vibrio sp. 10N.222.49.A3 | reverse complement strand
AACTGCTGGTGCGGATCAATCCATCTCACGCGACTATCGGTGTGCTACGGGGCGCTTAGCTAAATCCGGAAGATTGCCCGACAACCCCAGCGCTCGCTTCATTATCTCATCTTTCGCACCCGGTAATTGACCAGCAAGCTTCATACCGATACCACGAATTAGCTTCTTAGCCGGATTATCGCCTTCAAACAGATCTTTAAAGCCCTGCATTGAAGCAATCATTTTCGCCGCCTCAGCTTTTCTCCAGCGCTCATAGCCACGAAGGTTGCGCTTGGTGCCAATATCCTCACCAGAAGCCCATAGTGTTAACAGCTCTTGCGCTAAGCTTGCTGCGTCTAATAGACCAAGGTTCACGCCTTGCCCTGCTAATGGGTGAATAGTATGAGCAGCATCCCCCACCAAAGCGACACGCTCTACAGCAAAGTCACGTGCATAACGCATGCGCAGTGGGAAGGCAAAACGGTCACCAACCACTTCGCATAAACCAAGTTTTGAGTCGAACTCTGCCGTTAGCTGCTTATTAAAATCAGCATCCGACATTGATACAAGCTTCTCGGCACGATTAGGCTCCGTAGACCAAACTATCGAGCTCATTTTGCTTGGCTGCATTGGCAGGAACGCCAATGGGCCTTGAGGTGTAAATATTTGACGAGCAACGCTATGGTGCTGCTCTGAGGTTTTGATGTTCGCGACAATCGCACTGTGGCCGTAATCCCAATGAGTTAATGGGATATCTTGTTGCTTGCGAACCCAAGAGTTTGCACCGTCAGCTCCAACAACTAACTTTGCTGTCAGCGCTTGGCCGTTGTCTAACGTTAGCCATGCTTCGCTCTCACCAATCGCCATCGTTTTACACGTTGCAGGCATGTATAGGCTGACATTATCTTGCTTCTTAACCTGATCAAGCAGCGCTAATTGGATTACGCGGTTTTCTACAATATGGCCTAGGTTAGGCTGTGCTAAGCGTGTTGAGTCAAACTCAATGCGAGCAAAGCTGTCTTGTTCCCACACTTCCATCGCTTGGTAGGGCGCAGCACGTCTTTGTTCGATACCTTGCCATGCGCCTAGATTGCGAAGAATCACTTCACTCGAGCGGCTCAATGCCGACACACGCACATCAGGCAATTCGCTAAGCCCTTCGCTAGGCGCTCTGCCTTCAATCACCGCAATCCTTAGATCGCTGTCTTTCAGTGCAGCCGCAAGCGCTAGGCCAACCATGCCACCGCCAACAATCGCGATATCAACACTTTGCATCATTATTTATTACCTTATCTTTCTACTAGGCCAAGCGTATGACGCAAAAGTGGACCTTTAAGTGGTGGAAGGTTATCAATTACGGCTAACCCAAGGTTTCGCCCAATACGAGCGGTCAAAAAATCGTTTGAGAACAGATGAACTAGGCTTGAAGTCAACGTAATCGTCGTGTCTCTGTCTTGTTCTCTGCGCTTTCTAAAGTTAACAAGACCTGTGTAACGACCCACATCATCCAATTGAGTACATAACTCTTCCGCCAAGGAAGCCACATCACGAATGCCAAGATTAAAACCTTGTCCCGCAATAGGGTGAAGTGTTTGAGCAGCATTGCCAACAATGGCAAATCGATGAGAGATATTTTGCTGTCGGTGGCGAAGAATCAGTGGGTAGCTCGCACGCTTGCCGACTTTCTCTAGTCGGCCAAGTCGCCAACCGAAGTCATTCTGTAACTGCTCAAGAAATTCGTTGTCGTTTAAGGCCACCACTTTTTGTGCTTGTTCCGGTGACAAACACCAAACTAGCGATAAACGGTTGTCGCTCATCGGTAACAGAGCAACTGGCCCATGATGAGTAAAACGCTCAAAGGCTCGACCTTGATGCGGTTCACTAGCAACAATATTGGCAATCACCGAAACTTGTTCAAAGTCATGTTCGCTCAATGGGATATTCAGTTGCTGACAACAGGTTGAGATAGCACCGTCAGCAGCAACCAATAACTTAGTGCTTACTGTCTGCCCACTTGTCAGCTCAATCGTCGTTAACGATTCATCACGTTCAACGGTTCTAACAGACTCAGGGCAAAGCATCGTAATTGCAGCTTCTGATTCAAGCTTCTGCTGATAGATTCGCCCCACATCCGCCAACTCGACCACATAGCCAAGCGCATCAACAGCAAGCTCTTCGCTGTAGATGTCCGTCATTCCGGCATGGCCCCTATCCGACACATGGATATCTTTGATCGGAGTTGCAACGGGAGCGATAGATTGCCACAACTGCAAAGAGTCGAGGATCTGTACCGTGCCATAAGACAAAGCAATCGAACGAGAATCAAAGCCTGGGTGAGCTTGATGATCAACCTGATAAGGCTCTACTACCGCGATCGATAGAGAACCTTGACTGAGGTGATTCAGAGCAAGGGCTAAGGTCGCCCCCGCCATTGCGCCACCAGCAATTACAACATCATACTGAGCCATTATAACCTCAAACCGACAAGCGGATTAATGAATGGTTGGAGCCGCATCTTCAGATGGGCGAGCACCGAATTCAGCATGAATCGTTAGTGCACACGCTTTGACGTGTTCAATAACGTGCTCTAGAAGCTGCGCCTGCTCTTCCATATCATCGTCTTCGTCAATGCCTAGCTTTGCCATCTCTTCAAGATCAGCTAATGCTTCTTTGGTACCGTCAGACGCTTTATTCAATTGAGCGCCAACCAAGCCTAAACCAGAAATAAAGTGGTTAATCCAATCTGACACACCATCAGCCAAATCAAACAAGCTTGCGCTTGCGTCTTCATCAGGCAGCAACATAGACAGTTCCATGCCTGAACCTGTGATTTCTCTGGTCGTCACCTTTAATGTAGCTTCCGCTAACGTTAATGCGCGATCTGGCCACCCCATGCCTTCATTGGTGTAATCAAAGATAAGTGGTTGCCAGCTTTTATCTGCTAGGTTTAAGCCTCCGCTCAACATACCCGTTAATAAACCATGCATCTCAGCAGGGTTTACGGCTAGGCTTGCCGATTGAAGTTCAGTCGCAACCGTTAGGTAGTCAGGTAAAGTAGTTTCGCTCATCAGATAGCTCGCTCAGTTATTCTTTATATCGATAGTATAATCGTACCACTTCACCCCAATTCTGGTAAGCGTCGATCCTGAGCAATTGAAGGATGACTGACTACCAATTGTTCAATTTGCTGAATTACTGTGTGCTCAAGCTCTCATTTACAAACAGTCACTCTGAAAAGCTTGAATCTTAATAGCGGTTTACCTATAGTTTCTCCCTCAGAGGAGATTGCTTCCTCATCGGTACTTGCACTTTTTCTTTCTCAAAAAATGATAAAGAGCAACAGCCTTAAATAGTGCGTTAAAGAGTTCATCCATCATGAGTAATCAAGCGGTAGACGTTGAAATATTAGGAAAACTGACTCGAGTGAATTGTCCCCCAGGGCAAGAAGAGTCATTGATTGCAGCGGCGGCCGATCTTGATAATCGATTGAAAGAGATGGCTGAACGTACTAAGGTAACCAATGAAGTGAAGCTGCTAACGATCGCAGCTCTGAACATTTGCTATGAATTACAAACCAAGAAGTTTGAAGCAAATGATGAACAAAACGCACTGACCGAGCGAATGGAACAGCTCACGACATCACTTTCAGATGTCCTCAGTAAAGTTAAGCACGGACAGCAATAGCGTACACAAAATTTACCCTGGAGTGTTTGTCAGAGGATTCACGTCCCCGAGCCGATAAGCAATCCCTAAGGGTTAGTACTTGAGTGCTATTGAGCATGCTCGGTCCGCCGAGAAGCCTACGGTAATCATTGCTGATCCGCCTTGAACTCGCTGGTTCAAGGGCCATCTATTCTCAACGGCACTTTGGGGTATCCCTTCTTATGAAGACGCTCACACGCAGCGAATTTCGCAAACAGATCCGTATCAAACGCAATGCCTTATCTGGCGACCAACAAACTCAATCCGGTATGGACTTAGTTAAGCAGTGCTCTCAGCTTGATGAGATTCAGTCAGCTCAACATATCGCCCTCTATATTTCCATTGATGGCGAACTCGATACCCAGCCTTTAATTGAATGGTTATGGGCGCAAGGCAAGCAAACTTATTTACCAGTATTACACCCCTTCTCTGCCGGACATCTGCTGTTTCTACATTACTCTCCAACCACACCCACTGTTTTGAATAAGTACGGCATTGTCGAACCTCAGCTCAATCAAATGCTGGTTAAACCTTGTCAGCAACTCGATCTCATTCTGACTCCCCTTGTAGGCTTTGACTCTCAAGGGCATCGCTTAGGCATGGGCGGCGGATATTACGATCGCACCTTGGCTCGATGGTTCGAGACGGGTGAAGGCGCAACGCCAATTGGTTTGGCTCATGATTGCCAGCATGTCGATACACTGCCAATTGAAGAATGGGACATTCCGTTACCTAAAATCGTGACTCCGAGTAAAACTTGGCAATGGGAAAACAACCATTAAAGCGCTATAATCGCGCCGCAAACGTTAACCTCGATATCCAAAAGTTACCCCAATATCTAAACGTTAACTTCATCATTACGCAAACGATTAATTCAAAGCGCAAGACCTTATTCAGGAGAATGGCATGACTCAAGATGAAATGAAAAAAGCAGCGGGCTGGGCAGCACTTCAATATGTTGAAGAAGGCAGCATTGTAGGTGTAGGTACTGGCTCAACAGTAAATCACTTCATCGACGCACTTGGCACAATGAAAGACAAAATCAAGGGTGCGGTTTCAAGCTCTGTAGCCTCTACTGAAAAACTAGAAGCGCTAGAAATCAAAGTATTCGAATGCAACGACGTATTCAAGCTAGACATCTATGTTGATGGCGCTGACGAGATTAACGGTTCTCGCGATATGATCAAAGGCGGCGGCGCTGCTTTGACTCGTGAAAAAATCGTAGCAGCTATCTCTGATAAGTTTATTTGTATCGTTGATGGTACCAAAGCAGTTGATGTGTTGGGTAAATTCCCACTGCCTGTTGAAGTTATCCCAATGGCACGTTCATACGTAGCACGTGAACTCGTAAAACTTGGTGGTGACCCAGTTTACCGCGAAGGCTGCACAACCGATAACGGCAACGTGATCCTAGATGTGTACGGCATGGCGATCGAAAACCCAAAACAGCTAGAAGATATCATCAATGGTATCGCTGGTGTGGTAACGGTTGGTCTGTTCGCTCACCGTGGTGCTGATGTAGTTATCACTGGCACGCCTGAAGGTGCAAAAATCGAAGAATAAATAATAGAAGATTGAGGTTTTCTGTTACTTCATTACAGACGGTGCCCTAGGGCGCCGTTTTTTTTGCTTTATTGCTGTAAAATTATGTCTTATTCCGTAATTTTCTTACCCAAAACATTTTTTTTTTGTTACTTTATTGTTCAGAAGACGCACAGGGAAAACGTTTGTCTCCTAACAAAGTGGTGAATTTGTTCCCCTTTCAGCCATTTTGTAGCACGTGCGCCGCATTTGCCCAACCTTTCCATTTTAAGGACGAGAACAATGGCCAAAGTTTCACTGGAAAAAGAAAAAATAAAAATTCTACTTCTAGAAGGTCTTCACCCTTCTTCTGTAGAAGTACTGCAAGCCGCTGGTTACACAAACATTGAGTACCACAAAGGCTCACTACCTGAAGATGAACTTCTTGAAGCAGTTAAAGATGCTCACTTCATTGGTATCCGTTCTCGCACCAACATATCCCAAGAAGTTATTGATGCGGCTGAAAAGCTGGTTGCAGTCGGTTGTTTCTGTATTGGTACCAACCAAGTCAACCTTCAAGCAGCAGCAAAGCGCGGTATCCCTGTTTTCAATGCACCGTTCTCAAACACTCGAAGTGTTGCTGAACTCGTTCTAGGTCAGGTTCTATTACTGCTTCGCGGTATTCCAGAGAAGAATGCTCTTGCTCACCGTGGTATCTGGAAAAAGAGTGCAGACAACTCTTACGAAGCTCGTGGTAAGCGTTTAGGTATTATTGGCTACGGTCACATCGGTACTCAGCTGGGTATTATTGCTGAAAACCTTGGTATGCGTGTTTACTTTTACGATATCGAAAACAAGCTGTCTCTAGGTAATGCCACTCAAGTTCATACTATGACCGAGTTGCTGAATAAGTGTGACGTGATCTCTTTACACGTACCTGAAACCAATGAAACTAAAGACATGATGGGTAAAGAAGAGTTCGAGCGCATGAAGCCTGGCTCTATCTTTATCAATGCAGCTCGTGGCACGGTAGTTGACATCCCTGCTCTGTGTGGCGCTCTGGATTCTGGTCACCTGTCTGGTGCGGCTATTGATGTTTTCCCAACAGAACCAAAAACCAATGCAGACCCGTTTGAGTCTCCATTAATGCAGTTCGATAACGTGATTCTAACGCCTCATGTGGGTGGTTCAACTCAAGAAGCACAAGAGAACATCGGAGTTGAAGTTGCTGGTAAACTAGCGAAATACTCTGATAACGGCTCTACGCTATCAAGTGTTAACTTCCCAGAGGTATCACTGCCATTGCATACAGGTACTTCTCGTTTGCTACACATCCATGAGAACCGCCCAGGTATCCTAACTCAGATCAACACCATCTTCGCAGAAGAAGGGATCAACATCGCGGGTCAGTACCTACAGACTGCAGCAGATATGGGTTATGTTGTTATCGATGTAGAAGCCGATCGCTCTGAAGAAGCACTGCTTAAACTGAAAGAGATCGAAGGCACAATCCGTGCTCGTCTTCTTCACTAATCATCGCACTCAAAATGCATAAAAAAGGCTCTCATCATGAGAGCCTTTTTAGTATTTGGCCTATCGTAGGTAATTATACCAATCACAGTAAGTAAGTGATCAAAAATAGCGTAGGAAAAAGGCTTGAGAACAAGGCGGAATTTTTCGATAAGTAGTTATTCTACAATCAAAAATTCTAACACAGTTATTGAGCATTTTAACAAGCTAGGGTGAACAGTTATTTACTACGATTGGTATTAGATCATCATGATCCAAAACCTTCTATAAAGCTGCTGTTACTCTTCGATCTGATAGATCACATTGACACGATCACGAATGGTGATCGTTGAGTCTTCATAAGAGTTCGATTCTGTTCTTGCATCCATCGCCATTGAACGCATTAGCACAGGCTGAGAAGATTGTGCGTTGTAATCAACACGCCAAACATCACCGAGCTCACGCTCAAAACCACTCGCTAATGATTTAGCTTTTGATGTCGCATCTTTGATCGCTTCTAAGCGTGCTTGCTCTTGATACTTGGCTTGGTCACGAACTTGCAGTTGGATATTATCGATCTGGTTAATACCCTGTCCTATTGCAATATCCATGTACTCATTGAGATTAGCGAGCTCATTCACTTGAACGCTCACATTACGTGAAGCGCGGTAGCCAACCAATTCTGGTTTGCCATCTTTGGGATAATGGTACTGAGGAGATAGGTACAGATTAGAGCTGTGTACGCTCGCCTCATCTACGCCGGCTTGGTGCAGCTTATTTAGAAAGCCCGTTACCACTTTATCAACAGTACTTTTAGCCTGTTCAGCCGTCATCGTTGACTCTACCACTCTCACTGAGAATATCGCCATATCCGGTGTCGCGATGACTTCACCATAACCTGTTGTTGAAATATGCGGAAAGGATGGAGAGTCAGCCAGTGATGGAAAGCTCACAGCACTCAACGCAGCAGTAAGAGTAAGAGACGTTGCTAACATCTTTGGTACAAACTTCATTAGGTAGACCTATGCTAAACAAATGTCCTTCCATCATAGAGTAATTTGTCGTTTAGCCAATCCTGATTGTGCACATCTAACAGAACTTTGACGCTGAAAAAACCGACAACTTACTGAGGTAAATGATTGTGAGCAAAACTTAATATCGCTTGGGATACCTCTTTTAGCACCCCGCTCTCAAGCTGCCAATGGTGCCAATAGATGCGATAAGACAGCAGAAAGTCAGGGGTAATATCAATCAGAGCACCAGACTCTAGTTCCTCGATAATCTGCAATCGAGGAATCAAGCAATAGGCAACACCCGATAATGCCAAGCGCACAAATGCTTCTGAACTGCCGACCGTATGATTGATCACACTGTCTCTCGGTACGTTAAAATGGTCATGCAGAAACTTCTTATGCAGATCATCGTATTGATCATAGGAAACCGCAGGCGCTTTGCTTAAGGTGGCGTAGTTTACGCCCTCTGAAAAGTAACGCTGATGAAAATCAGGGCTCGCCACACACACATAATCCATCCTACCGAGGTAGTCTGCACTGCACCCAGGAATCGCTTGAGGTTCCAAACTGATCGCACCGGCAACCTCACCGCTTTTAATTTTTTCAATGGTTCTAGACTCACCATGAATCGCGAGGTTCAACTCGACTTGACGAGACTTCATCACATCCGACAGTGCAGGTAACAACCATGTCGCCAAACTATCAGCGTTGGTGGCTATGGATATCGATAGTGGTTGAGTACCCTCTTCATTCATTAACTCAGGCACAAGCTCGTGCTCTAACAAGCGAACACGACGATACAAACCCAACAGCTTTTTTCCTGCTGGTGTAGGTCTTGGTGGGTTTTCTCTCACCAGCGCAGGCTGGGCTAACCACTTTTCTAGCTGCTTGATACGTTGGGACACCGCTGATTGGGAGATGTATAACTGCTCAGCGGCTCTCTCAAAGCTACGTTGTTTCACCACGGCATCCAGTGCTTCAATCCATTTATAATCCAATCCACGCATCAATTTGCTTCCTTTTTAAGCTAACCCAACACCACATTAGCAACTCTAATAATAGATTAAAATCATTAATTATACTTATTTAAAGGGTCGGAGTATCTTCGCCACATAGCACGTAAATATCGTTAATTAAGTGGAGGTTAAAATGAGTTTTTGGGTTTTATTACAAGGTTTTGGTCTAGGGGCAAGTATGATAATCCCGATAGGCGCACAAAATGCGTACGTCCTAAATCAAGGCATAAAACGCAATCATCATTTAACGACTGCAACGATTTGTAGCCTGCTCGATACCCTGTTTATCTCATTGGGTATTTTTGGTGGCGGAGCAATTCTGTCTAAAAATGAATTGCTGCTTACCTCTGTGACATTGGGCGGTATCGCTTTTCTAACGGTATATGGTTTGCTATCACTGCGCAGTGCATTCAAAACGCGCACCAGTGATGAATCAAAAGGTGAGGTATTGGCTCGTGGCAAGCGCACCGTTATTTTGGGTGCATTAGCTGTAACAGTATTAAACCCACACCTCTATTTGGATACCGTGGTGATTCTTGGATCTATTGGTGGGCAATTTGAAGGCAACGACAGAGTTGCGTTTGCGATGGGGACTATCTTAGCTTCATTCGTGTGGTTTTATTCCTTGTCATTGGGCGCAGCAAAGCTAGGTCCAACGCTATCGAAACCTAAAGTTAAGAAAGGCATCGATATCGCGGTAGCAACCATGATGTTCGCTATTGCACTTGTGCTCGCCAATGGACTCATTGAGCAATACGGGTAAACCTATTCTTCTTTAGTCATCAAACAAACTTTACTCATCCAACAAAAAAGGCGAATAACCTAAGTTATCCGCCTTTCCTTATAAAAGCTTATAGCTATAAAAACTAACTAGAAATTAAGCTTCAACTTTATTCATGTGTACATCCATTTGCGGGAATGGGATTTCGATACCTTCGTTATCCAAGCCTTCTTTGATAGCTTGCATAAGGTCGAAATAAACATTCCAGTAGTCAGCAGTACTAACCCATGGACGAACAACAAAATTAACTGAAGAATCAGCTAGCGTGTGAACACCTACTTGAACACCTGGATCTTTCAATACGCGCTCATCAGATTCACAGATCTTAGTCAGTAGCGCTTTTGTCTTCTGAAGATCAGCGTTGTAAGAAACACCAATCATTAGGTCAATACGGCGCGTCGCATGACGAGAATAGTTAGTGATTGGGCTACCGATAACGCTTCCGTTAGGTACTACAACCATTTTGTTGTCTGGTGTTGTTAAAACAGTTTGGAAGATCTGAATTGAATCAACTGAACCCGCTACACCACCAATTTCCACGTAGTCACCAGACTTGAATGGACGGAATGCAACGATAAGTACACCCGCTGCAAAGTTAGATAGTGAGCCTTGCAGCGCAAGACCAACGGCTAAACCAGCCGCACCAATAACAGCAACTACAGATGCAGTTTGAACGCCTAAACGACCAAGTGCAGCGATAAGAACAATAACAAACAATAAGTAACGAACTAAACCGTGGATAAATTCCACAACAGCTCGGTCCATCTTCTTCTTCTCAAGAACCTTAGATACGCTATTCGCGACTGCTTTAACAATCAAGTTACCAATAAATAGAATTATCAGTGCAGAGATAATGTTTACACCGTATTGGATAAATAGATCTGAATTATTTGTTAACCACTGCTCGGCCTGAGATAAACCATCCACAATTGGAGTCTCAAGCGCTGTCGAACTATCAGCCATAATGTGCATCCTCTATATAATATGCTATGAGCTAAACTGTCTTAAGCCAAACTTACTTTTACAATAATAAACAGTTTAACTCCTGTTAAGTCACTGTGTTAAAAGTAAATTAAAGCCAAGTCCTTTTTATAAACTGAACCAGGTCCAGTTTTTCGGCACGATATCCTATCTTTGACCGATTGCAAAGTCATATTTATGTAAGCTTTTGAATTAATAAAACTTACCAATAAACGCAAATACCGATAACTAAAAGACTACGAAATTTATTCACCGTAGGCTAGGTTTTTCACATATTTAATACAAGTTTTTATCAGACATAAAAAAACCCGCTCAATGAGCGGGTTTTTAAAACTTAAAGAGTACTTAATTCAAAGAATTATAGTACGTCTACAGCATTAAGGTCAGCGAATGCTTTCTCAAGACGAGTAACCATTGAAGACTGAGCAGCACGTAGCCATACGCGTGGATCGTAGTACTTCTTGTTTGGCGCAGCTTCGCCAGTTGGGTTACCGATTTGACCTTGTAGGAAATCGAAGTTATCAGCAGAGTACTGACGGATACCATCCCAAGTTGCCCACTGTGTATCAGTATCGATGTTCATTTTGATAACACCGTAGCCGATAGACTCTTGGATTTCTGCTTCAGAAGAACCAGAACCACCGTGGAATACGAAGTTTAGAGCGTTAGGTGCAATACCGAACTTCTCTGCACAGTATGCTTGAGAGTCACGTAGGATAGTTGGAGTAAGTACAACGTTACCAGCTTGGTAAACACCGTGTACGTTACCGAAAGATGCAGCGATAGTGAAACGTGGGCTAACAGCCATTAGCTTCTCGTATGCGTATGCTACGTCTTCTGGAGAAGTGTAAAGCTCAGATGCGTCCATATCAGAGTTATCAACGCCGTCTTCTTCACCACCAGTACAACCAAGTTCGATCTCGATTGTCATGTCCATTTTAGCCATGCGAGCTAGGTAAGTAGCACATGTTTCGATGTTCTCTTCTAGAGACTCTTCAGAAAGGTCTAGCATGTGAGAAGAGAATAGAGGCTTACCAGTTTGTGCGAAGAACTCTTCACCAGCGTCTAGTAGACCGTCGATCCATGGTAGAAGTTTCTTAGCAGCGTGGTCAGTATGCAGGATAACTGGAACACCGTAAGACTCAGCGACAGCGTGTACGTATTTTGCACCAGCTACAGCACCAAGAACTTGTGCGCCTTGACCTTCAAGTTTAACGCCTTTACCTGCGAAGAATGCAGCGCCGCCGTTAGAGAACTGAACAACAACTGGAGACTTAACTTTAGCAGCCGCTTCTAGTACTGCGTTAATAGAGTCAGTACCAACAACGTTTACTGCAGGAAGAGCAAATTTGTTTTCTTTTGCTACTTCAAATACTTTCTGTACGTCATCGCCAGAAATTACACCAGGTTTTACAAAATCGAAGATCTTAGACATGGAAATAGTCCTATTTATTCTATTCGTTTTAAGATAAAAAACTTAAGTTTAAAAATTTGCAATCGTTTGCTCACTTCCGCTATTCTAGCAAATAAGTGTGATATGCAGCAAACGTTAAAAGGCGAGATTCGTATCTCGCCTTTCTAAATCAATTACGCTTTAGCACGCTCTTCAAGCATAGCTACTGCAGGAAGTACTTTGCCTTCAACAAACTCAAGGAAAGCACCGCCACCAGTAGAGATGTAAGAAACATCTGCTTTGATACCGAACTTGTCGATAGCTGCTAGCGTGTCACCACCGCCCGCTACTGAGAAACCTTCAGAATCAGCGATTGCTTTAGAAATACCAGCTGTACCCGCTTCGAAGTTCTTGAATTCGAAGACGCCTACAGGGCCGTTCCAAAGAATCGTTTTCGCGTTGCCGATGATTTCAGCTAGAGCAGCAGTTGAATCTGGACCAAGGTCGAAGATCATGTCGTCGTCTTGAACTTCAGAAACGTGCTTGATTTCAGCTTCTGCGTTTTCGTCGAATGCTTTAGCACATGCAACGTCAGTCGCTACAGGGATAGCACACTCTTTCATTAGCTTCTGAGCTGTTTCAACTAGGTCAGCTTCGTATAGAGACTTACCTACGTTGTGGCCTTCAGCAGCGATGAACGTGTTCGCGATACCACCACCAACAACAAGTTGGTCAGCGATTTTAGAAAGAGATTCTAGAACGGTTAGTTTAGTAGAAACTTTAGAACCACCAACGATAGCCACTAGTGGGCGAGCTGGGTTGTCCATTGCTTTACCAAGCGCTTCAAGCTCAGCAGCTAGAAGAGGACCAGCACATGCTACAGGAGCGTAAGTACCAACGCCGTGTGTAGACGCTTGAGCACGGTGAGCTGTACCGAATGCATCCATTACGAAGATGTCACATAGTGCAGCGTATTGCTTAGAAAGAGCTTCTTCGTTCTTCTTCTCGCCTTTGTTAAAGCGAACGTTTTCAAGAACAGTTAGTTCACCAGCGTTTAGCTCAAGACCATTTACGTAATCTTTCGCTAGTTTAACGTCACAGTCTAGTGCGTCGTTTAGGTAGTTAACTACAGGAGCTAGAGAGAACTCTTCGTTGTACTCGCCTTCAGTAGGACGACCAAGGTGAGAAGTAACCATAACTTTTGCGCCAGCTTCTAGGCAAAGTTTGATAGTTGGTAGAGATGCTAGGATACGTGCATCTGAAGTTACTTTACCGTCTTTTACTGGTACGTTTAGGTCAGCACGGATGAATACGCGTTTACCTGCAAGTTCCAGGTCAGTCATCTTGATCACAGACATGATTTGTCCTCTCAAATTTAAATAAAAATAAAGTTTTGGAAACTCAGCAACCCTGCTAAGCCTATAAATTATTCAACTGGTAATGCTTTAACTGCTAATAATATGTGGACACTTAGTATTTATTTCAAGCTAAAAAATAAATAATCCACACATTTGCTTCTAGGTCTTACTTCTTGCCTTCTGAAGCTTGCATTGCAAGAACCGTATCCAGCATTCGGTTCGCAAAGCCCCATTCATTGTCACACCACACCAGCATTTTCACTAAGGTGCCATTGCTCACTCGAGTTTGTGAACCATCAACGATTGCGCTATGGGGATCGTGATTAAAGTCGATGGAAACGAGCGGCGCTTCAGTATAGTCAACTATATTGTGTAATGTACACTGGGAAGCATTAACAATGGTTTGATTTACGTCATTAACTTTCACATTTGTATTAATTGTGACACTTAAATCCATCGCAGTGACGTTTACCGTCGGCACACGCACAGATATCGCTTCGAACTTGTTAGAAAATTTCGGGAAGATTCTTTCAATACCTTTATGCAATTTAGTGTCGACAGGAATGATAGATTGGCTTGCTGCTCGAGTACGACGCAAGTCGCTATGGTATGCATCAATAACTTGCTGATCATTCATTGAAGAGTGAATGGTCGTAATGGTACCTGACTCAATACCAAAGGCATCATCAAGTACTTTAATGATAGGGACAATACAGTTAGTGGTGCATGAACCATTGGAAACGATTCGGTGGTCAGCTTCGATAGTATCGTGATTTACACCATAGATAATGGTGTTATCAAGGTCGTTAGCTCCAGGGTGTGAAAACAGTACCTTTTTAGCTCCAGCAGCGATGTGCGCTAGGCCATCATCTCGGCAACCGTAAACACCGGTACAATCGAGAACAATATCAACCTCAAGGTCACGCCAAGGTAACAACTCAATATCAGCAAGGTGTAAGATACGAATCGTATCAAACTCTCCTTTATCTTCAGCACCAATGCCATGATGAACATAGATGTGCTCTTGATCGTTAGAGATTTTCTTGCCGAAGCGGCCGTGACTGGTGTCGTATTGCAATAGGTGAGCCATAGCGTCAGGTTGAGCAAGCTCATTGACCGCTACTACTTTGATTTGTTGGCTTTTGCCACTTTCATAGACAGCGCGCAATACATTGCGCCCTATTCGTCCAAATCCATTTATCGCGACTTTTAGCATAGTTCCGTACATCTAACCAAAATTTCGTGCAACAGATGATAACTGAATCCTATTCAAAGCGCATTAATTGAGTGGTATAACTCGACAAAAACAATCCATTAACATGGCATATCAGCCATTTCAATGTAATCATAAAAAATGAGTCTGACCTAATTCTACGGCTGTTTCTAACCTAGTTTTCTCAACCAAAGGAAAAGGTTATGTCTGGATTTCCAGCGACTCATTTTTGTAAAACGTGCAATAAAGAAACGCCACATAGTGAAATTCTTGTTCGCCAAACAAGCAGCTATGATACCGACAAAACTTTGTTAGGAAGAATAAAGCTGTTTGCTAATTCAATTATCAATGGTGGTCATTACTACAACATGGATCGTTACGTTGAATGTAAGGTCTGTGGGACTAGAGAACTTGATAATTGGGGAAATGAATTCGAGTAACTCATGTTTCTGAAAGCCAAATAAAAAACCGAGCCAGTGGCTTAATGCCGTTCACTT
>NZ_JBFRVM010000224.1:0-3272 GCF_041475145.1 Vibrio sp. 10N.222.49.A3 | reverse complement strand
CTTAAGTGAACGGCATTAGTGGTTAGGCGGCGGTTTTCATTGCCTTTAAAGCAGTCTAAGTGCTTCTGGTAGAAGTCGCCTTTCTCGTATTTAGCAAAGTGCGCTTCGTACTCGAACAGACCCAAAAAGAACGCTCTGTTTGCTTCTAAACGAATTTGCTCCATTTTGTCTAGGAACAGAGATGCGGGTTCGCCCATATCACGGCGTACCCACTGAATTTTGTCACCACGAATCGTTGCTTCTCGTGCTACATCATCGTTACGGCCGATCCTAGCCTTTTTCCAGTTCTCTGGAATGCAATCCCTCAATGCCACTACTTCTTCGTGAGTTAAGAAGTCATCCCAAACAAAGTAACCTTGGGTAGAAAGAGCATCGATAAGTTGGTTCATGTATAGCACTCAGACAATAAATTAGAGGCGCATATATAGTCCGAATAACTCAGGTCAACAAATCACATGTTTTGTCGTCATGATAAATGGTGCTGAGCGCTTAAAGCGTAAGGCTTGTTGAGCAAGGTTTTCGGTAATGTGAGCATTCGATAATGCTGAAAAATATCGGATTTAATTGATGATCATCTTTGGAATGTGCCCTCATTATTCTGAGTTAAATTGGACTTGAGTAACATTGGTTTTGAGTAACGTTGGATTTGAGTAATTGAGTGGATACCAATGGAAATCTTGATTCGAGCTATCTATCTGGTTTTAGATTGTTGTTTTTAACAAAATGATCACAATTGATGGTGGGTTTGCTATTGTATAGGTCTGACCAGTTGTTTTGTCACAAGGAGTGGATTTGCAACTTCATACCATTAAAGGCTATATCCAAGACATGTATCTCGTAGAGTACCCTGACAGGTTGCTCTTGCTTGATGGTGCGTGTCGAGCCGACATCCCGCATTTGAAGGCTTTCATCGAAACAGGGCTTATGCGTGATTTTGCTGATCTACATACGGTTGTGGTTACGCACATGCATCCAGACCACGCAGGGGCAGCGCACAAGCTCAGAAAGCTCACGAATTGTAATTTGGTGGCAGCAGATCGAGATAAAGACTGGTATCACGGTATTGATGGTATCTTGATGCATTTGACCGATCTGGCGTTGGCACGATGGATGGCGAATCGATTGGGCAGGCCTAAAGCAAATCTATGGTATTCAAGAAAGTTAAAGCCGGACTACAAGCTGTCGGATGGAGACAGCATTCCGGGTTTTGATGATTGGTTGGTTCTGGAAACGCCAGGCCATACCGACAGAGATCTTTCCGTCTATTGCCCATCACACAGTGTCGCCTATGTGGCGGATTTAATGGTCGAGGTCAAAAAGAAGCTGATTCCACCTTTCCCAATTTTTCATCCCAATAAGTATCGAGAGTCGGTATCCCGTATTTATAACATGCAGCTCGACACCTTGCTGGTGGCGCATGGGGGACAAGTGAATTTGAGTGAGCAAGCGTTTGAACACCTGCTGATGAGTGCACCAAGAAGGCCAGTAACACATTGGCGAGTGACTAAGATTAAACTCAAAGCCTTGCTAAAATCTGTTTGGCGGTTTGGGTTTAAAGAGAAAAAAAATCGCCATAAATAATAAAGGCCAGTCTCAAAGACTGGCCTTTATTAGTGCGCGTTGTTGACTCACTATTTGAGCTGTGGAGCAGTTCAATTAGTGAGAAATTAGAAATTCACCCGCTGGGTCAACAATCACTTTGTCACTCATGCCTTGACGACCAAGCAGCATCATATAAGTCATATCTTGACGGTTGCTTAGTGTGATATCGATAGGCCACTCCTGACCACCAATTTTTAGCATGGTTTCAATCACACAACGGTGTTCAACTTCGCCGTTCGATGATTTGATTCTTTTACTCGTTTTCAGTTTCGCCTTGCAGCGTACTGTCTCTTCTAGGTGGTAAACGTCTGGGTGAAGATCGAACTCAACGAAGTTTTCACCATCTGTTTTTACACATAGTAGATTGTCTACGTGTAGAGAAGAGGTTTGAGCCCCTGTATCAACACGTGTATGTAGTCCAGTTATCCCTAACTCTGGTAAGCAAAGTGCTTCTGTATTCCCTATGATCATTTTATTGTTCATGTTTTTTCCAATCATGAGTAAACGGCGTTTAATCAGCCTTTGCCACGAGTACGGTTAGCGTTTGGTTTTGCATTTTTTTCAATGAACTCGAAAATCATGTCTGCCACATCTTTGCCTGTTGATTTCTCGATACCTTCTAGGCCTGGAGAAGAGTTCACTTCCATTACAACAGGGCCATTCTTAGATTGTAGAATATCGACACCACATAGGTTTAACCCCATGATTTTAGCTGCATTGATCGCTGTAGCGCGCTCTTCTTTGGTTAGTTTAACCAGTTGAGCTGTACCGCCACGGTGCAGGTTAGAGCGGAATTCACCCTCACCAGCTTGGCGTTTCATTGCTGCAATAACCTTATTACCCACAACAAAACAACGAATGTCTGCGCCATTAGCTTCTTCAATGAACTCTTGAACCAAGATGTTCGCTTTTAGGCCCATGAATGCTTCGATAACGCTTTCAGCTGCTTTGTTTGTTTCTGCTAGAACCACGCCGATACCTTGAGTACCTTCAAGAAGCTTGATAACCAGTGGCGCACCACCTACGTTTTTGATCAAGTCTTGAATCTTGTCTGGGCGGCTAGCGAAACCTGTTTTTGGTAAGCCAATACCTTTACGAGACAACAGTTGTAGTGAGCGCAGTTTGTCGCGAGAACGACTGATAGCTACTGACTCATTGATACAAAAAGTGCCCATCATTTCGAATTGGCGAACAACCGCAGTGCCGTAAAAGGTAATGGAAGCGCCAATACGTGGAATAACAGCATCGTATTGAGGTAGCTCTTCACCCATGTAGCGAATCTTCGGATTGTTACTCGCGATATCTATATCACAGTGCAGCGTGTCGATAACATCGACCTGGTGACCACGAGCTTCTCCTGCCGCTTTTAAGCGAGAAGTAGAGTATAGATTTTCGTTGCGAGAAAGAATTGCGATACGCATGGCGTTTCCTTAGTTAATACCTGATTGGTAACTGCAAATAAATTAGTTGTTAGCTGAGCTTTCAGTTATTCTGAGGCTCCTTGCTTGCTTCGGGGCGAACCTTAAGGCTTTTCGTTTAACTAAGAAAACGAATTAAATTTGTCGAGTCGACAACAGAAATTTATCGTATGTGTGAGTGATTGGTACAGCAGGGTTTAGAGGGCGTTTTGAATGGAAAAGCGAGTTGAGACCTAACTTGATGTATGGAAT
>NZ_JBFRVM010000223.1:0-836 GCF_041475145.1 Vibrio sp. 10N.222.49.A3 | reverse complement strand
ATCACCCCAAACACTTCGCTTTCATTGGAAGCGAGTGAAGTCTGACAAAATGACTTCACCAATTCAGGGGAATTGAGTGGCGTCTGCTCTGACACAAACAACTTAGATTTTAAAATGCTCGCGGCATGGTTCAAGATATCTTTTTCTTCTACAGAGAAAAGACTGTGATTAGAGTAGTTAGCAAGTACAGACATAATAGATCCCCTTTTAATATTTAAAGTCGTGATGGGCGGCGCTCAGTCCGTGTTATTGGCCATACAAGCTAGTCAGAAGGTCTTTCGCTATTGCTTGATGCTTAGCGGTCGTTTCAACGTTTCTCTCTTCTTTTTTCGCGTAGGCGTAATCTTCTCGCATCTGTTTTACCGTCGTCACTCTGTCACATACGCCAATACTCACCCCTTTTCCTTTCAGACTTTCCTCTAAGATTAAAGAGTCGGTATAACCAAACTCATTAAGTAAAATTTCGTGCACTTTTACCGCTCGAACGCTCGAATTAAAGTCAGTGGAATTCACCCAGATCAGTCCTTTTGAAACCGTAGCTGAAACAGTCGAACGAACTGCACGTTCAACGACCCGACAGGAGATATCATTTTTTGGTGAGCTTTCGTGCCCAGCGGCGAAACGCTGGTCGCTGAACATCGGTTTAGAGAGAGTTGGGCTTGAGTGTCGTTGTGCCATGAGGAGTTTCCTTTCTGTTTGAGTATCACTTTATGGAGCCGCTTGGCTGTCCCTACCTCAAACAGGGTTCTTCTCTGCAGGGGCGCGAAGCGTTCATTCACCCTTGCAGAGAAGGTTCTGATTTAGGAGGGTCAACAGCCTGCGAGCCCCATCAAATG
>NZ_JBFRVM010000222.1:0-6260 GCF_041475145.1 Vibrio sp. 10N.222.49.A3 | reverse complement strand
CTTAAGTGAACGGCATTACGACACAGGTCGGCTTTTGTATAATATTTCTTTGACTTACAGTGGTTTATCGCATGGTAACATCCTACCAACACAGGTGGCTTCTGAAATAAATCTGGAAAGGTTTAAATGATAAGGCTTGATAGACTTTTCCAGAAAAATAGTGATTTTGAACTATTTTTCTACACTTTAAGTTTTGATAGTACCAGTTTCCAGAAAAATTGATCTAACCAAGCCTAACTGTAAGCGGTAATACTGTCGAACCTCTTTCCCTAAAATGATTCTTCTAGCTCTGGATAATTTCCTGTTAGGAAGTTATCGTCCAAGTATTGCCAGCGCCAAAAAGCACTAAATGGATGACGACTATCAAGCATCGCCTCTATCGTCTCTAACGCGCCTTCTCTATTACTGCTTCCAGTAGATGGGTTCTTGAGTAATCTGCGAGCGTTTATAAAAGTACACATATACTCAAATAGTTGCTCAGTTAATGCTTCACGACTTACCCCACGTAAAGCTGTGGACGAGTTGTTATAACACTCATTTAGAAGTTCAATAGTATTTAACGTTTCGTCACTTGGGGTATCTGAGGAAGCCTCAATTAAGATCTCGCTATCAGGAGTAGGGTAAGCCTTTAAACGTATTTCTCTACTTACATTTATATTGGAGTCCGTACAATCCAATAGCCCTAAATACCCATTACTTTTTATACCGTTACAGCGGCTACAGGAGTAAAACAGGTTATTCCAATCCATCCTGCCCCCGCCAGCAGCCTGTGGAACAAAATGTTCAATTTCTACATCATGTATCTCATTGCGCTCACATAAGTAACACTTGCTGTGAAATACTTTCTTTAACTCTTCAACAACTTCAGGTTGATTGTATGTTGATCCACTTGATAAACAAGCGGGACCGTCCACAGGGCGAATTACATTAAACAATTGATTAGCCCTCCAAATCTTCTAGTGCTTGCTTCGCCATAAGAAGAAGCACTTTAGACTTCGAATCCAACTCTCCTTCAACTGGGGCGAGCTTTGCAATTAATTTATTCACCCTAATTTGATTCTCTTCAATATCAGGAATAAGTGATGAGAGTTCACTTGTGATTTGAGTTAAATCATCCGAGCTTGTACTGACTCCTAATAATCCTTTCACAATGGCATCGTAAGAGTATAAAGATAAGTCCTCTAATTGTTCTAACTTACTCAAGTCATAGATTGCAGCATTATCTACAGATTGAAGTACGAATGGAGAATGAGTCGATACAATGAATTGCACATTGGGGTAAGAGCGGTCTAAGAATGAAAGAATTTTCTTTTGTAGAGATACGTGTAAGTGAGCATCGATCTCATCAATAATTACGATTCCTGTTAGTTCTTTCGGACTCATTTCGTGAAGCTCTACCTTCATCAATAAATCCGTATAGATTTTTAAAATAGATGAGTAGCCAGATGAAAGAGTCGAGAAGGTATAAGGGGTTTTACCATCTTGCTCAATATAAAAACGTCTCTCTTGCTCATTATATTGAAGTGTCAATGACGGATCTTCAAACAGATAACTTAGATCACTTGAAATTGACTCTAACCAATTATCAACTTTTTGTTTCTCAGAGGGATCTTCTCTCATCATCGAAGCCATATAGCCAGCTTCGAAAAATGCGACCAGATAAGACTCAAAACTAGTAGAAAAATCTTGATTTAGCTGCTGATTTTGACCATTTTTTCTTATCTCAGATAAACTTGACAGGGCATTGCGGTTGTTACGATTTACATTGGAATACTGTCGAGTTGCTTCAAAAAAGCTAACCAATAAGTTTCGATTGTATGACTTGTCCAAAACAGCATCGTGGTCGCTCCACTTTATAGCGATGTGATCACTTTTAAATAGGTCTTCAAGCTGTATTTTGCTTCTTTTTAACTCTAGCTTAAAGTTTTCAATCTGATCTCTTGGATAGTTTTCATTTTTGATGAGGTTTTCATAATGCTCAACATTTCGTAACAGATTGCTTTTCTGACTGATTTTGTTTGGTTCAACACTAAACTTAATAGCATTTAGTACGGCGTTAAGGAAAACGGTCTTACCGCACCCATTCATACCTGTAACTATGATATTTTTACTATCTGCTGTGATTGATATTTCTTTTTCAGTATGAGGGAGGGTTCCTTGTACTGATGAAATGAGCTTGAGCATATTTGTTCCAACCTGTAGTGAGATAGGTTGAATTATACTCAACTCTTTGATTTTTAGCATTCTAAAGAGACTTGTTTTTAAACGGAAGATAGCGTGGTGCCCACTTGGTCGTATTTCAAGTGGGCAAATATCGTTTTACTTGATAGGTATAACCTTGCTTCGTTTTAGGTCTGCGAGCTTCTCCTTCAGCTCTGCATTCTCATATTCAAGGTCATCAATGCGAGCCAATGTCTGAACTAGCTTGTCGTTGAGATGGTGTTGGGCTGCTGCGAATAAATTCAACTTTTCTTTTTCAGACTCGTACTTTTCCTTATAGTTATGCTTGATGCGTTTCTGCTCGTTGAGCTTAGCGCGTACCGATTGAATTTCAGGCTGGACATGCTCACCTTTAGCTTCTGCTATATCAGCCTTAACTTGCTTCACCTTTTCTATAAACTCTGGATAATAATAGCCGCTACCATTGCCTAGGTTCGCTTCTTCCTCAACAGCTCTCACACTGAGCTTTCGATGAATAGGGATGCGCTTGGGCTTGCCTTCTTTTATACGCTCTAATGCAACCTCTAATGCTAGTCGTGTATTTTCACTCTTACTCATATGTTAGCTACCTTTAAGTCAGGTTCAAATGGGGTAAAAGACATATCAAAGTCAGCCATGACTTTCTCTGCGGCTCTTACTTGAGTGATGTAGTGGCTTTGCTCACTGACCGAAATTTCTTCGCCAGATTCCATGTAAGTAACTAAACTACGGTGTTTTTTCTGCCACCATTGGGCTTGTTGTTCGTCAATGATGCTACTACCAGAGCCGCAGTCCACACAGAATTGGGGAGTGACCACACCGTCCATATCGCAGTCATAACCAGATTTGCAATAGCTGTGCATTGAACCATGCAATGTTAACTTACCATCTTTTACGGCCTTGTATATTACATCCCAAGAGCTATAGATGGTGGGTACACCCCCTCGCATTTTCATGATCGATTTGCCATGAGTACCTGATAGGGTTTCTTCAGAGTGCCACTGTTTGAAGATTTTATTAGCGGTTGTTTCTGCATTAATCTCTTCTAGCGCTTGTTGTATTTGGGTATCCACTTTTAAATCATATAGACTCGCCAGTTTCCCACCGTTGGTATACCACTCTGTCATCGATAGATAAAGGTGCTTGAATTGCTGCTTTAGCGCAACCAGTGTCCCTAAGCGGTTCTTCACGCAATAAAATGCTAAGGTGCGTCTAAATTGGTGAGTACCCATAGGCCAAGGTCTGCCTATGATGATTTCCTTAGCTTTGTTTAGCGAGCGAGGATTGGAGGCTAAACATTCTTGATAGTCCTCTTTTGTAACTATGAAATCAAACTGCTTACAAAAGCGTTGTAACCGTTCATTCCATTTCGTTATTAATTTTGGAGGTACTGAGCGAGCGCCTTGGTTTACCCATAATGAGTTAGCGTACTTCTCATCAGGGTAAGTAATTTCGCTTCGCCAGCGCTTGGTTAGCACTGTCATTAAATCGATGGCAGTCTTGGAAGAAGCTGCTGTCACCCATGTTTCTCGCTTTTCTCCTAGTTTAAAGGTATGAGATTGCAACATGTGGTGTACGCGACCACTTAGCGTATCATTGTAATAACTGTTTGGCGTGAGCTTATCCAGCTCTGAATCCCGCATACCACTGAACCCACCGCACACAATATAGCTCGCTGTAATGAGCTGTCCGAGGTAGCCCCTGAATTCGTTAGCATTGTTAAGTGAGATATCAGGAAGTTTATTTGCTAATGGAGCAATGAGGGAATTAGGCTCACGAGGTTGGTTGTGTGCGATGGCAGTTTTGTATTTTCTGCTATCAATGCTTCCATCGCTGTTCACAAAGGTATAGGAGAAGCCTTGTTGAATTTTGTTATCCAGTATCCTCTTACCCGCAATATAGTTGTTTTGTAGCGCACTTTCAGTATCGGCTAGTAGTTGAGCATGAGGCAATGCTTCTTCAATGAGGGTTATCGCCTTGCTGTAGATGGCATGACATAACCGCTCTGGAATGACCAAAGTTTGCTGGCTATCTTTATCGCTAAGTCTTTGGGCTTCTTTGTTGGATCTAATTGGTTCGATACCCAGAGGTATGTTGTGCCAACCCGAGTCACCGATTACACCATTGATAGCTACGAATGTTTTCTCTAGTGATTGTTGAGCATAATCTTCCTCTTTAAGGGTGTTATCAAGACTTACCCTTAGTGACGCAGAGGACAGCGCAGCTAACGATGTTTGGTTCTGCTCCATTAAAAATGAGTACACTTTTTTGATGTCTTTTAATCGAGCATGAACCCCCGTAAAGCGCAGTGCTTTTCTTCCTTTTGGACTGACGTTGAAAAGCCAACCTATGGTGAATATTTTTAGTTCGCGTTGCAATTGAGGGGCTGCGTCAAGACTTGAGAAGTTGAGGTTGTTTCTCTCTTTCTTGCGTGAGAAAGGAAAGCAATCCCAATCACTTTGCCCAAAAGTCGCTGTTACGTTGCCATTTCTATCTTTACAAATAACGACAGCATCTAACTCTTCAAATCGCCCTTGGTGATATAAAGTAACGATGTCAACATATTGCACTTTATGCTCTTCAGGGAAATCCGCAGTATATAAGTGGCTAGTTTTCATTGTGGCAGTTCCTGAAGTGGGATGGAATTAAACCAAGAACGGAGTCGGAATCATCCCAGTTAGGATGATAACCTTCATCATCAAGTTTGGTGTCTGCTTGTTTGAGTATCTTTCTATCAATACTGGGTAATATTTTTTCTTCTATGAACGTTACGATGCTTTCAAAGTTGTGGTAGTAGTGGCTGGCATCGAGGTGTAGGTAGAGTGATTCCTCGACACACGCTTTAAAGCTAAGGAGGCACCATATGTCTGCGAGCGATTGGACAATGACTTGACTCGGACAGCCGAAACAACCGAGTAAATCAGCGCAAGCTAATTTCTCTCCTTCAGTTAGTAGTCCCTGCTTACGGGCTTTCTTTGTGTACTTTTCTGACTTCTCACCAAAGGGGGTCGCGCAACTCCCACCATTAGGAGTACGACTCAAATTAGGTAGATTAATTTTGTTTTCTTCTTCAATGACCAAAACATCAATGCCTAAATTGGCCTGTGCCTCTTTGGTATTAACCCCTCTTTTAATCTCCTCTTCTCGAATCGACATAGCATCTTGCATCATGCCATTGTTGGTTACTCGGTTTCCTTCGCTATAACTTCTCTTTCTCGTGTTAAGAGTATTGCCTAGCATGATGTCATTGATCATTTCGCCTTGGTGGTAGGCGGTAATCTGTGCGCCCGTTTCACGAAAGCGGCTAATTGTCGGGCGTAGCCTGCGCCCAGTTTGGTCAATGAAGGTAAAGTGCTTTTCAACCCACCCCTTTAGGAAGCCTTGAAGAACCCCGCTTTTCATTGGAGTGGCTTTCTTCGCAGTTACGGTTTGAAGCAGTGTCGCGTTTTCCTCCGTTGAGATTAAGCGTGATGCATTGAGTAAGTGGTCGAAAAAACGCATCGCGTATTTCGGTATGTCTAACTCGTGTTCCCCCATCTCAACTTGAATGGTCTTGAAAGCTCTACGCTTAAAAGCGGGCATGGTGTACCACGTTTCGCCAGCCGACGTAGAGGCATTGCGTGGTTGTGATAGCTGAAATAAATCGCTGGTGTTTGCGTAGGTGTAATAAGACAAAAGGTAAGTGCCTGCACACATCATTTCGATATACCACCACAAAGCTGGTATGTATGACCTTTCCACTCAAAGGTCATGGTAGGGGTGGTTTTAGATGTCATGATGTGCGTTTCAGGAGACTCAATAAACTGGTGGTAGGTTTGCTTGAATAGACTGCGAAGGAAGGGAAGTAGTTGGTTTAAATCCTTGCGGGTATAGGATTCAAACGGCTCTTTATCGCTATTATCCATCACCGTGATAGAGTTGAAATAGTTTGATGGTAAATCTAAATAATCACGAAATAGCACCAACATGATAGAGTGAATAACTTTATAACTAGAACTTTTTAGAGTCCCTTGCATAACCCTGAGATGCAGATGAGACATATAACTGATCTGCTCCAGTCA
>NZ_JBFRVM010000221.1:0-16885 GCF_041475145.1 Vibrio sp. 10N.222.49.A3 | reverse complement strand
CTGACTGGAGCAGATCAACCTTTGCTTCTTACTAGTGGGTACACCAAATCTTTGAATGATTTATGTTCGGCTAGCTTTATGTTGAATAGCTTCTTAATTGCATCAGGCGTTGAGATGTAGCTATCGGTTGAGGTGTAGCTATCGTTAGATTTCACACGATAGCTCCAATAGTTTTCGCTCTGGCAACGGCTTATCTTTTAATGACTCGCGTGCAATAAACTGTGCTCGCTCATACCAATCTGAACGGCAGCCATATTCGGACTTTTCATATTGGTCAATCACCCCCAAGCAGTATCCAGCGCGTAAACTTTCTGATAGCGATGTGGTTTGTGCCGCTAACAATCGTTTCGAACTTTTGGAGTCATAAATATTGATAAGTTCAACACAGCTATCGACCAGAGAGAGTTTTTTAGCATTGGAAACCATTGGTAAGATCGCTAGTGTAATAGCAAGCATAGCGTGTTTTTTATTGAGCATTTGTTACCTCAGCGTCCGTTTGTGCTTGTTTAGTATCGTTGTCGTTATTTGGGGTTTCTAATGGGGTGTCTGAGCCTGGGTTTAGAATCAGATTCTTGCTTGGGACTGCAATATACAAGCACAGTAATATAATGCTGAAAGAAAAGATTTGGTCGTAACGTTGCTCTAGCAATAACAGGTTTTTAAATTGCTCGGTACCTTCGAATAGGTCAATAAAAACAATCGTACTGGCACAAAGTAGCGCAGCCGTAATGAATTTTCCGTGCCATAAAAACGGGGTGCTAATGATATGCCACCAGTGAAGTGAGGTTTGTTTTGTATATACCCAATAGCGTTTTAGCAACACAAGAAATGAGATAAAAAAGATAATCTCGATGGTTGATACATCAGATAACCCATCTTGATATTCAAAAATATTGAGTAATTCAAAACTGATGACTGCAATACTCAGACTGACGAGGAAAATGTAAATTAACGCTTTTAAAATAAATCCTAGCAAGCGACTTAATGTCCAATCAGCCTGCTGTAAATAGTGTTTTAAAGAGGGCGTAGCCAATTTGGGCTTCGGGGTATCGTTGTTGATAGTGCTCTGCTCATGATTTGTTTACGTAATAGATATTTTACATATATCACGGGTATTTAATTGCATAAAAAATAGATATTCATATGAAATGTTATGCAAATCATGGATTGCATCGATGATTTGTTGTGTTTGCACTCTTTCATTGCCCCACCAGCTACTTCCCCGTAAAATTCGCGTCAATATCTGTTCGTACCAATACGACAACGTACACCTTCGTACGAGATCACCTCATATTCTGTAGGTAACATTAATGACCAACAAACTCTCCCTTCAGCAGCTTGAATCTTTCCTTTGGGAAACCGCTGACATTCTTCGTGGCAACATGGATGCTTCTGAATTTAAAGACTACATCTTTGGCATGATGTTTCTAAAGCGCATGTCGGATGCGTTTGAAGAAGAACAAGAGAAAGTCATTGCCTACTACCTAGGTAAAGGTAAAACACAACAACAAGCTGAAGAGCTGGCAAATGATGAAGATGAGTACGACGATACTTTTTATATGCCTGAAAGTTCTCGTTGGTCTGCGCTTAAAGATTTAAAGCACAACATCGGTGAAAGCCTGAATAAAGCGACAGAAGCGATTGAAGAGCACAACTCTGCGCTTGAAGGCGTGTTGGTAACGATTGACTTCAACATTAAGAATAAGCTGACCGATGCAAAGCTGCGTGACTTGCTTTCTCACTTTAGCCAGCACCGTCTGCGTAATGAAGATTTTGAGCGTCCAGATATGCTGGGAACCGCTTACGAATACCTAATCAAGATGTTTGCCGACAGCGCGGGTAAAAAGGGCGGTGAGTTCTATACCCCTAGCGAAGTAGTACAACTGCTGGTGGCATTGTTAAAGCCTCATGCGGGCATGCGTATATACGATCCAACCACAGGTTCGGGCGGTATGCTGGTTCAAACTCGTAACCACCTTGCTAAAAATGGCGAGAACGCATCAAACCTATCGCTATTTGGGCAAGAGATGAACCTAAATACGTGGGCGATTTGTAAGATGAACATGTTCTTACATGGCGTGCAAAGTGCCGATATTCGTAAAGGCGATACTCTGCGTGAGCCTAAGCATACCGAAGGCGGTGAGCTAATGAGCTTTGACCGCGTAATCGCTAACCCGCCGTTCTCACTGAAAAAGTGGGGTAAAGATGAGTGTGATAGTGATGGTTTTGGCCGCTTCCCTTATGGCACACCACCAAAAGATGCGGGTGATTTAGCTTTTGTTCAGCACATGATTGCCAGTACCAATAATGAAGGTATGGTCGGTGTGGTCATGCCTCATGGTGTGCTATTCCGTGGTTCAAGTGAAAAAGCGATTCGCCAAGGTATTTTGGAAGACGATTTGCTCGAAGCGGTGATCGGTCTGCCATCGGGTTTGTTCTATGGCACAGGCATTCCTGCATGCTTGCTTATCATTAACAAGAACAAAGCCGCAGCTCGTAAGGGCAAAGTGTTGTTCATCAACTCAGAGCTAGAATTTGAAGAGGGTAAAAACCAGAACAAACTGCGTAAGCAAGACATCACTAAGATTGTCGAAACGTTCGAAAACCATTCATTTGAAAGCAAGTGCGATATTAAACGCTATGCCAAAGTGGTGAACTTTTCAGATATTGCCGAGAACGATTTTAACCTCAACATCCGCCGTTATGCCGATACTTCACCACCAGCCGAGATTTTTGATGTGCGAGCGATTCTTCATGGTGGTGTTCCAGTACGTGAAGTGGAAGACGAATATATTGAAGAAGAAATCCTAGCAGGGTTTGATATTTCCTTGGTGTTCGATAAAACCAACGAAGATTACTATGCCTTTAAACCAAGCATCGAAAGCAAAGAACAGATTCGAGAAGTGATAGAGAAAGCGGATGCGAAGGTTCTTCCCCTAACAATAAGCCAACTAGAACGCTGGTGGGATAAATACCAAGTCTCACTTCATGAACTAGATGAACAAGTAACGGGCGCAGAGCAAGTAATGCAAGGTTATTTGAAGGAGCTGGGCTATGAGTAAACTTCCTGAAAAATGGAAAATACTGTCCATAGGCGACTTTGCAAAAACTTCTGCGGGAGGAACTCCTAGTACTCAAATTCAAGAATATTGGGAAGGGGGGGATATTCCTTGGATGTCTTCAGGGGAAGTTCATAAGAAGCGAGTGTTTGCTGTTGATGGCCGTATAACACAGTCTGGTTACGGCAATAGTAGCGCAAAGTTATTCCCACCAAAGACAATATTAATGGCTCTTGCTGGGCAAGGTAAAACTCGCGGTACAGTCGCTATTAGTGAAATAGAGTTAACAACCAATCAATCTATTGCGGGGATATCAGTAACCGCTAAAAACGTATCACCTGACTTTGTGTATCATAACTTGGATAGTCGATATGATGAACTTAGAGGCGTTTCGGGAGGAAGTGGTAGGGCTGGATTGAACTTAACAATTATTAATGAGCAGGAACTGTTGCTCCCCCCACTCCCAGAGCAAAAGAAAATCGCTGCTATTCTCACTTCTGTCGATGATGTGATTGAAAAAACACAGGCGCAAATCGACAAGCTCAAAGACCTAAAAACAGGCATGATGCAAGAGCTACTCACCCGTGGTGTCGGTGTGGATGGTAAGCCGCATACCGAGTTTAAAGACTCGCCAATGGGTAGAATTCCTAAAGGGTGGAATTGTTGTTTACTTGATAAAGTCGCGAAGAGGGGCAGTGGTCATACGCCTGACAAGAAGAAACCAGAATATTGGAATGACGGTATTAAATGGGTATCACTTACTGATTCATCCAAATTAGACAAACTCTATATTTCCGAGACAGCTAAGAAAATAAGTCAATTGGGCATAGAAAACTCGTCTGCGACACTACATCCCAAAGGAACTGTAGTAATGGCTCGAGATGCTGGCGTCGGCAAGAGTGCGATAATGACCAGTTCAATGGCTGTGAGTCAGCACTTTATGGCATGGGTTTGTGGTGAAAAGCTTGATAATTATTTCCTCTACTACCTACTTCAGCATTGGAAGCCACAGTTTGAGGCTATAGCTATGGGGAGCACAATCAAGACAATTGGTTTGCCATACTTTAAGAAGCTTCAAATCCCTGTCCCTTCTGTTGAAGAGCAACGAGTAATTTCTGGTGCATTGAATAGTGTAGATAACAAGATGTTCGCTTTGGAACGTAAACATAAACAACTAACGAGCACCAAAAAAGCCCTTATGCAAGATCTCCTTACGGGCAAGGTTCGTGTGAAGGTAGACAGCTAATGTTAAAAGCAATTCTTCACGGAAAGGCAGGGCGTATTGAGCACGGTGGGCAAGACTCGGTACGCTGGGCAAGCGTGTTTAAAGCCCGTGAAGATTTGCTCACGTCTACCTTTTTTGAGCGCTTTGCTTACCTATCTGATGATGTTCAAACTCAAATCCTAGTGAGTTGTTTTTCTCTATCGCCTGATCATTTTCAGGCGAAATTTGGTGTATTTCAATCTATCGACTATTGGCCGAGGTATGCTTTAACAGAAGACGGTGAATCTCGCCAAGTTGAACCTGATTTGGTGATTCGCTTTGAACTGTGCAATTTGATTGTTGAAGTCAAACCACCAGCAGGTGGCGATCAGTATTACGACCAATGGCAAAGAGAAATTGCTTCTTTTATTCAGTCGGATGAGCACAACGACCTACCGCTATACTTTCTTGCGATTGGGCGTATTGAAACAGGCAACGCGACCCAATGGGCTGAGTTACTTCACGAACGCTATGATTGCCTTAAAACAGTTAGTGCCACTAAGTGGCAAGCCGTTACCGACAACTTGGTTAAGTTAATCGAAGGTGATGGCATAAGCCCTACAGACAGACGAGTGCTTACCGATATGCTAGAAGCATTAGCTTTGTATGGGTTAAAAACGAATAGCTTTGAGTGGCATGATCTTATCTGTCACGGTTTTAACGCATTATCACTTCAACACTCATTACTTTCTGATCATAGTATCAAGCAAGAGCTTGTTTCTGTCTGTGCATTTCAGTCTGAACCTCGTCTTATCAATCATAACTTTACTCCCGTCAGTTTAGATACCCTGTCGGTTTGGCCTAGGAACACCCATGAATAACTCACAACCAGAAGATCTGTTCACCCAAGTCAGAACTGCGCACCGTTTGCTCGCGGCCTATTATCAGCGCTTACTGCCGACTCTTGAACAGATAGCGCATAGCGTTAATACAGAGTTCTATTTTTGGCACCCTGTTCGTTTTGATAAGCCGGGGAAAAATCCGTTTAAAAAATGGCAGTGGGATTTATTACCCGCCACCAATACGCGCTATGTGTTTAAGCAGTTCAGTAGCTACGGCGCCGTCACGCTCAATGATTACATTGTTGAATTTATTGTTATTAATGACTCGGGTGTGAATGATGAAGAGTATCAAGCACAGCCAGACGCATTAAAATTGAAAATCCCTGTAAGTGAAGCGGCAAGTGTTTTAAGGGTAGCGATTTATCGAGCTGTGGCTGAAAAAGAGGGCGATTTTTATCAACAGTGGGAGGCAGGCAGCTACCCTAACTACTGTGATTCCGTTGAGATTGAGCAAGACAACCTCTTTTTAAAATATGGCTTTGAAGTCCCTTTAGAGAGCCTACTAACAGAGGAAGGTGTTGAAGCGATAACCGCGAGAATTCAACAGCGCCTTGAAGAAACAAAACAGGTAGAGCCCGTCGCATAGCGTTAGCTAGGAATGATATGAAAAACAACGAATTCGATAAAGTAGAAGCCCCCGCTATTGCCCAGCTGGTGAAGCTCGGCTGGACTTATGTGCAAGGTAAATCACTTTCCCCAGAACATTCGAACCAAGAGCGTGCCTATCTACGTGACGTAATACTGGTGAAGCGCTTAGAAGCGGCGATTAAACGCATCAACCCTTGGATAAGTGACGAAAACCTACGCAAAGTATCAAGGGACGTGACTCACCCTAGCTTTGCTGCCTTAATGGAGTACAACCACGCCTTTTACCAAACCATGGTGAACTACCTATCGGTTGAGCAAGATTTAGGTAAAGGGCGCAAAGGGCAAACCGTTAAACTTATCGACTTCGATACGCTTTCCAATAACGAATTTCTAGTCACCAACCAGTTCAAAGTGGAAGGGATTAACCAGAAAATTATCCCCGATATTATCTGCTTTGTTAATGGCATCCCTCTTGCGGTAATTGAGTGTAAATCGCCATACATTTCAGACCCAATGAGCCATGGTATTGATCAGCTTCGTCGTTATGCAGATTTACGTGAACAGCAAGACGGTGAAGGGGCAGAGAAGCTATTTTGGTATAACCAACTGATGGTTTCTACCTGTCGTGACCAAGCCAAAGTCGGCACCATTAGCTCTAGCAGCCAGCACTATGGTGATTGGAAAGACGCTTACCCATTCAGTGATGAAGCGTTAGCGAACCAGTCGCTTCAGGATAACGTAGTAATGTTTCGTTCTGCGGTGGAGGTTCAATACCCTGATGATGTATTAGATGATGACTCTGTTAGTGAATCTAATATAGAAAGCCAAGTCGAAATTATGCAAGCAGCAGAGCCCAAAGCCAGTTATGAGGTTTTGACCCATGTGACGGCTCAGCAACGTTTGCTAGCAGGTATGTTCAGCTTAGACAACTTCCTCGACATACTGCAAAACTTCCTCATCTATGAAACCGATGATGGGAAAATCATCAAGAAAGTGGCTCGCTATCAGCAATACCGAGCGGTGAATAAAGTCATCGAACGCTTGAAGGGAGGCAAAGATCGCAAAGCCCTTTCTCGTAAAGAAAGAAGCGGTGTGGTTTGGCATACCCAAGGCAGTGGTAAATCACTCACTATGGTTATGCTTGCCGTTAAGATGCGCCGTGACCCAGAATTACAGCAGTACAAATTGGTGTTCATTACCGATAGAACACAACTGGATGAGCAGCTTTCCAATACCTTCCGTGATGCCCAAGGCGAAACCGTTTATAACGCGGGTTCTGTGGCTGAGCTAAAAGAACTCTTAAAGAAAGACAGCTCTGATCTTGTAACTGCGATGGTGCAAAAGTTCTCCGATCTTGAAAAAGAGCAAGAGAAACAATCGTCAGTAGCGGAAGGCTTTGTAGACTTAAACCCGAGTGACAAAATAATCGTTCTTGCTGATGAAGCTCATCGCACTCAGTTTGGTGGGCTAGCCATGACCATCAATGCCGCGCTACCGAATGCGCCTAAAGTAGGCTTTACGGGGACACCTTTGCTTAAAACGCAAAAGATGGGTCAAGCGTTTGGTGGCTATATTGATGAATACAAAATCAATGAAGCAGTCGAAGATGGTGCAACCGTACGCTTGCTGTATGAAGGCAGAGAAGTGCAATCAGAAGTGGCGGGAGAGTCTCTTGATAAGCTGTTTGAAGAGTATTTTGGTGAATACACCGAAGACGAACAACGAGAAATAAAGAAAAAGTACGGAGTGGAGCGTGCAGTACGTGAAGCGCCGGCTCGTATTCGCTGGGTATGTTTAGATCTGCTTAAACACTATAAAGAACACATTCGCCCAGATGGTTTTAAAGCGATGATAGTGGTGGGTAGCCGTCATGCTGCCGCTATTTTTAAAAAGACGCTTGATGAGCTGGGTGCGCCTCCTTCTGAGGTGATCATCTCAGGTATGCAGAATGAAAAGCAGTACTTGGCGCAATACACCGACAAAGCACATCACAAGAAGGTGATCGCTAATTTCAAGAAACCATTTGGTATTGATAAAGCGGGAACTGAAGAGAAGAACAAAAAGTTTGATAACACGGCGTTTCTTATTGTGAAAGATATGCTGTTAACGGGGTTCGATGCGCCTATTGCTCAAGTCATGTATATCGACCGTAAGTTACAAGACCACACACTGATGCAAGCTATTGCCCGTGTGAACCGTACCTATAAAGGTAAGAATTGTGGCTATGTGGTGGATTATCACGGGTTAGCTACTCATCTTACTGAAGCGTTAGACTTGTTCAGCAGCGAAGATGTAGAAGGCACATACCAAAGCCTGAAAGATGAAATACCTAAGCTAAAAGCGAAACACACGAGAGCAATGTCGTTCTTCAATAATGTCAAAAGTGACGATATTGATGACTACGTGTTGGCGCTAAAAGATGAAACGACTCGTGCGCAGTTCGACCTTGCTTTTAAGTTGTTCGCCAAACAACTCAACGTGATTTTGCCTGACGCCAGTGCTGCCCCTTTCATTCCGGATATGAAGTTACTGGGCAAAGTTCATAACGCATCAAAAACGCGGTATCGAGACGCTGGCTTAGATATGCGTGAAATCGGTGAAAAGGTTCGCCAGTTGGTGGATGAGCACATTCTTAGTACAGGAGTAGACCCGAAAATACCCCCTGTAGATTTACTGGCGGCGAACTTCAAAGAGACGATAAAACCAACCAAGTCGGATGAATCGAAAGCGTCTGAGATTGAGAGTGCAATTAAGCATCACATTACCATTAATCTCGATGAAGACCCTGAATATTACCGTTCGTTGAGTTTACGCCTGCGTGATGTCATTGAAAAAACAGCAGGTCAATGGTCACTTCAGTTAGAACTACTGCTTGAGATGACCGACGATATTGGCAATGCCCACCAGCAAGCAGCACAAGATGTGGGTTTGTCGGAAACGGAATTTGCTTTCTACAATATTCTTATCTCAGAAGTCACACATGTCAGTGATGGCGATGTGATTGATGAGTCGCTTCATGAGTCAATAAAACAGACAACTCAAACCTTAGTCGCAATGCTGGACGAGGCAACGGAGATTATTGATTTCTTTGCTAAGCAAGATGAAGTGAAGCGTATGAAGAAAGAGATTAAGCGTGCTGTGCTTGATCAGCCGTTTGGTGACAAAGCATTGGTTAGTGCTCTTCAAGAGCGTTTTATGGATCTCGCTAAGCATAAGTTTGGTAATAAGTGAGTAAGCCCTAATCTATGAGTAAGAAAAAGCTATGAATAAGCAAAAAGCTACGAGCAAGCATGAGCCTGAGCTTATCCATACTGAAGGCTACAGTGTGCTGGTGGAGCGTACCTTTCGCAGAAAAACCGCTTCAATTAAAGTTGATGAAGGTGAAGTGATCATCGTTGTCCCTAAGCTGCTGGAGCGTGACAAAATAGATAAGCTTTTAGCGAGTAAACATCAGTGGATAGTCGAAAAGATAGCGCAATACCAAACCACCAGCCCTGCGACAATGCGAGAGTATGTGTCAGGTGAGTCATTGCCATACTTAGGGCGGAATTATCGCTTAAAAGTGCTTAAAGGCGACTTAGCGCCTACAAAACTGCTTAATGGGCGTATTACCGTCACCGTTCCCGATCCATCCACACAAGTGCACTATATTCGCCGAGCTTTAACGAATTGGTATAAGCGTCATGCTGATAAGAAGATTCGAGAGAAGGTAAGGCGTTACGAATCGCTGGTGGGCGTCGAAACGGGCGTTGTTAGAACTAAAGAGTTTAAGAGTAGATGGGGCAGTTGTACCCCCTACGGTGATTTAGAATTTAACTGGGTGATTGTTATGGCTCCCAACAGGGTTGTTGATTACGTAGTGGTGCATGAGCTTTGTCATCTAATTCACCATGACCATTCGCCACAGTTCTGGAAAGAAGTTGAACGAGTCATGCCCGACTATAAAGAGCATAAAGAGTGGCTTAGAGAAAATGCACAAAATCTAATCATATAGTGCGTACATTCACTAATGTAAAAAGACATCCTCAAATGAGACATAAAAAAAGGGCCAACTCTTTCGAGTTGGCCCTTTCCAAACGTTTGGTGGGCTGGCGTCATCTGAGTTTAAGTCCCAATGCATTATAAATCAATAATTTAAAATTCTTATTTAAAGTCGATGTTACTATTAGTGTTACATTAAATTGTTACTTAAAGAGGAACTGAACCACCGTCCCGCATATGGCTGTTTGCTATATTAAGTATCAATATAATAACAAAACGTTCTAATTGATATCAGCTTTTCTGGAGTAAATCTAAGCTATTACTTTTGATAACACCGCAATTATAGCGCTTTAGAATAGACTATTTTTGTTCAGGAGATAAAATACTCAAATAAAGTGCATATACCTGGCGTTTTAACCGTTCCAAGGTATAATACGTAAAAGTCTATGCTACTAAAAAATAAGAGAAAATGGTCGATGTGTAAGAGTTTGAACAATATAGAAAAGATGACATATATCGATCTTTTTTCTGGATGCGGAGGGTTTTCTTTAGGGTTGGGAAATGCTGGTTGGAAAGGGCTGTTTGCGGTTGAAAAAGACGAAATGGCATTCTCAACATTTAAACATAACCTGATAGACGGCAAATCCTCACATTTTAATTGGCCTGACTGGTTGCCCAAAAAAGCGACTACTATCCAAGATCTTTTAGTGAACTTTCCAGAACAGCTAAAATCACTGAATGGGTCTATAGACCTTATTGCAGGAGGGCCCCCATGCCAAGGCTTTTCACTCGCAGGACGAAGAAACGCGAAAGATCCTAGAAACAAGCTGTCTGAAGAATATATCAAAATGGTGGAATTAGTTTCTCCTCGATTTCTACTTCTTGAGAACGTGAGAGGATTCAATTCATCATTTAAGAGCGCAAAGGGACAAAAAGCTAAAGTTCCATATTCTATGGTGGTTAAAGCAAAACTAGAAAAGTTAGGTTATAAGGTTTTTTATGACTACGTGTGTAGTGCTGATTACGGTGTTCCTCAGAAGCGAACACGGTTCATCATGATAGGTGTAAAAGCTGATTTAGTGACAGATGCTTTTGAAAATCCTTTTGAAGTTCTTACTGGAACTAGAAGAGAGTTTTTGCTTGAAAAGAAATTGCCACTGAAACCTGTCAAAGTAAAGGATGCTATAGGCGACTTACTAATCTCAAAAAATAACCTAAGGCATCACTCTGGAAGCGAAGTCAGTGGTTTTAAGCAAATAGACTATCAAGTACCTAAAAAACAATCAAAGTACTTACGACTGATTCGAAAAGCTATGGGGCAGGCAGAACCAAATAGTTTACGTCTAGCTAGACACAAGCCATCTACTATTGAAAAATTTCAACGGATCCAAGAAATTTGCACTCCAGGAGTTAGCTTAAATGATGCGATGCGGCATGAGATAGGCACAAAGAAGCAAGCTATTACCGTTTTGAATGAAAATGAGCCATCAAAAACGTTAACAACTCTACCAGATGATCTATTGCATTATTCTGAACCAAGAATCCTTACCGTAAGAGAGATGGCAAGAATACAGTCATTTCCCGACCATTTTGATATTTTGGGTAAGTACACTACTGGTGGTGATAGAAGAAAATTGGAGTGTCCACGTTACACGCAAGTAGGAAATGCTGTGCCACCACTCTTAGGTGAAGCTTTAGGGGGATTAATGCGAATAATTAGGGAATCTCATGGAAAAGACTAGATCGCACTTTAGGGTAAGTTCTGCTCTAAAGAATATTATAGGTAAAGACTTAATTGTAGATAACTTTGTTGCTATTTTTGAACTAGTAAAAAACTCATTTGATGCAAACGCAGTTAATGTTGAAGTCGAGTTTACCCGTATTACTAAAAGCTCAGATGCCAGAAAAATCGTGATTAGAGATGATGGCAAGGGAATGGATTTAGATGATATTGAAAACAAATGGTTATTTGTTGCCTATTCAGCCAAAAAAGAAGGCACTGAAGACTATAGGGATGAAATAAAGTCACAAAGAGTCTATGCAGGAGCGAAAGGAATTGGTCGATTTTCTTGTGATAGACTTGGACAGAAGTTGAACATTTATTCAAGACGAAGCCCTAATCAAAATTACTCAAAATTGTCAGTTGACTGGCAAGACTTTGAGCTAGATATGAAGGACAATTTTGATAATATTGGAGTCGTTTATGAAGAGGTTTCTGATTGTCCTTATCCATTTGATGTGGGTACGGTGTTAGAAATATCTGATTTGCGAACTAATTGGAATAACCAAAATCTACTACAACTCCGTCAATCTTTAGAGAAGTTAATTAATCCGTCTCAAGATAATGGACGCTCCCCATTTTCAATTAATTTAATTGCTAAAGATTACTTGGAGTATGATAAAGAACAAGTTGAACTAGGTAATGAATTCAATGTAATTAATGGACATGTAAAGAACTTTCTTTTTGAAAAGTTAGAGCTAAAAACCACTCGAATAGATGTATCAATTAGTCCTGATGGTAAGTTCATAACAACAGAGCTTTATGACCGCGGTTTATTTGTGTATAGGCTTGTTGAAGAGCTAAATAATGAGATTTCGTATGTATTGAAAAATATAAACTTTCACCTTTTTTCAATGAATCAATCTTCAAAATCATTATTTACTAAATATATGGGGGTAAGGCCAGTCCAATTTGGTTCGGTCTTTGTCTACAAGAATGGATTTAGAATTCATCCTATAGGTGAAGTAGGTCGAGGTGATGTTTTTGGTCTTGATGGAAGAAAACAACAGGGTACGAGTCGTTATTTTGGTACTCGAGATCTAGTTGGAAGAATTGAGATTAATGGAGTTAATGATTATTTAACAGAAGCGTCTAGTCGAGATGGTGGTTTAGAAAGAAATAACGCATTTTATATATTGAGCGATTTTTTTAAAACTAACGTTTTAAAGAGATTAGAACGATATGCTATAGATGTTGTTAAATACGGAAGTGTTAATGATATCGACATATCATCATTTGTTGATGAAATCTCTGATGAGAAAGCTCTCGAGTTCATTGATAGCCTAACGAGAGGTGAAAATATCGTGGATGTTTCATTTAATCCAGATATTTTTACTGTTGTACATAATGCTTCCGAAAAAAGTTTAAAGTCTCTTCTAAAGAATTTATCAAAAATCGCAGTCAGCGCTAATAATGATGACCTAAATAAAGAAATTTCAAAAATAGAGAGTAGAATTAGTGACTTTTCGAAGCTAGCTTATGACGCAGACCTAGAAGCAGAAAGAGAGAAAAAAGCAAGAATTAGAGCTGAAAACTTAGCAAGAAAAGAGGCTGAAATTGCGCGTGCTGAAGCTCTTAGAGCGGAAGAACAAACTAAAATAGCGGAGAGTGAATCTCGAAGGGCGAATCAAGAAGCAGAAAAAACTAAACTCGTAGAAAAAGAGATTGCTTTTGTTAAAGAGAAAGCTGAAAAAGTAACAAAAGAATCTTTATTTCTTCGTTCAATGGTATCTAGTGATATTGATAATGTAGTGGCATTACATCACCATATTGGTATTGCTGCTGGTACTATTGAAAATTATGTAAGATCAGTTAGTAAGAAAATAAAAAGTGGTAAGCCAGTAACTACAGATACATTCTTGAGTGTACTTGATGAGATTTCTTTCGTAGCTAGGCAAATTACATCCACTACAAGGTTTGCGACTAAAGCAAATTTTAACTTAGAAGCAGAACTTATAAAAGCCAATCTATATGACTATATTAGAGAGTATATTCTTAATATTTGCCAAGGAATGATTAAAGTTGATGGCGACTATAGGACTAATATAAAATTTATTTGGGATGAATTGGATGTAACTGATTTTGTTACTGAGTTTAGACCTCTAGAGATTGCAATGGTTTTGGATACGTTAATTAATAATTCTGTAAAAGCCAAAGCTAAAAAAATAAAATTAACACCTATTATTGATAAGAATTCTATATTCATAGAGTTTTTAGATGATGGGAAAGGTATAAAGAAATCAATTAGAAAAGAAGTTTTTGATATGGGGTTTACTACGTCAAAGGGTTCAGGTTTAGGCTTACATCATGCAAAATCTATAATGACTAAGATTAAAGGTGATATAGAGCTTCTGGATGATGATCAGAATAGGGCAAAGTTCTTGCTCACATTTAATAGGGGTTAAAATGCGTTATAGAATAATTTGGGTTGATGACTCTCGTACTTGGGTTGATTCAGTTCGCGATGATCTGATGGAGACTTTTACAGAAAAAGGTTTTACCCCTATACTTAAAGAGTACCAAGAGATTGGTGAAGATGTTAAAAGTGAAATTGATAATAATTATTCTGATCTTATAATTTTGGATTGTAATTTACCAGGAACAAATGGTGATGTGTTTATTAGAGAGTTAAGAGATTTAGGTTGCTATGCCCATATAATTTTCTACTCAAATAACGAAGAGAATTTGGATTTAATAAAAGATGATGATCATTTCATTAATATCACTCCGCGTGCAAATATATTCGATACAATTGAAGATGTAGTTAATGAGGCTTACAGAAAGTATAATCACCCTTCTTTTAAGAGAGGGCTTTTACTTTCTGAATTTATAGATTTAGAGTCATTGATGAATGATTTCATTTCAAGTTGCTTTAAGAGTGAATCTAAATATTTTATGGAAACTGTAATAAATAAAGGAGGAGAGAGTTACTCCTTATCTACAAAGTTCAAGTTTATTAGTCGAGTACTTAAAGATTCCAAGATAAATAAACCAGAAATCACTGGTAATATAGATTCTATCGGATTTACTAACTCAAAATTCAACGATAAGATACTCAAGAGAAGAAATATATTGGCTCATGCACATCCCAAATATAGTAGTGAAAGTGGGAAGATAACATTGGTTAGTGCATTTGAAGATGTAGATTTTACTAGTGATTGGTTTTTTGATACGAGGAATTATATCCACGAGCATAAAAATATGATTAAGAAAATGATTGCTCTGAATTTATGCAATGTAGTTAATCCTGAGACTGAAAATGCTTAAGAGAACTGTAATTGTTGATTTGGATGGCACATTGGCTTTAAATAAGCACAGAGCACATTATATTGACAAAAATAAAGTGGGTAAAGTTGATTGGAATTCTTATTTTCTAGCATGTGATAAGGATGAACCTAATCAGCCTGTAATTGAATCTATAAATGCTTTGAAAAAGCAAGGTTTTAATGTGCATATATTTTCTGCTAGAGGTGATATTGCTAAAAGTAAAACAATTGACTGGCTTGTAATTAATGATGTCCACTATGATCATCTAACTATGAGAGAAATGGATACTTTTACTCCAGATGAAATTTTAAAAAGATTCTGGCTACTTGACCTATATCCTAATTATAAACAGGATATATTATGCGTATTTGATGATAGAGACAAAGTAGTCAACATGTGGCGTGAACTTGGGTTAGTTTGCTTTCAAGTCGCTGAAGGCGATTTCTAATTAACTCTAGTGATGGTGCGCTATTTATTAGCGCACCATAATATTAAGTTAGTGTTGAATTTCGTGATTTTTTGGTATTAGCTTTTCGTTAACGTGGTTATCTAAGTATTCTATAGCTAGCTTATGTTTACTCCTGAAGTTCATCATTTTAGCGTACTCCTCTAGCCTGGAATTTGTGCTGATTTTTTTTCCCGTTGATAAATAATCGACGTCTTTGCTGTTAAAGAAAAAATAGCTATTATCTTTATGTCGTGAGCCTGCCACATAAGTAGCTTCTCTGCCCATATATGAGTTGTATAGTATAAAGGTACTACCATTAACTGTGATGCCTTGTGAGCTATAAACAGTCATAGCGTATGCATGTATTAACGGGAAGTTTCCGTTCTCATCGGTGTAGTTTTGGTTGTTGATGGTAACGGTTGTAGAATCGTTACATTTAATCTGTAAGTTGTACTGCTCGCCACCTATAGATATCTTCATCACTTTACCAAATGTTCCGTTACTAACACCTAGCTTATAATCATTTTTCGTAAACCGTACACGATCACCAACGGCAAAAGCTTGAATCATAGTTCTTCCTGAGACACTGCATTTTATTTCTATCAGGTCATCTTCAACTTCACCACACTTTTTAAAGTGCGCTCGGAGCTGTGAGGAAATGCTATCAACGTCGCTCCATTTTTGAGCAAGAACTATTGCCTCTTTATGTGGGTTACTTACAACATACGATTTCCATTTTTTTACAAGTTGCATGATGGCTAGTTGATGCGATTGTGCAATGGTAATAAGTGAGCGTTTACTAAGCTCTTGCAAAGCGACTAGCGCGTTTCCATCTCGAAAATTTGCTACAACTTGTCTAGCCCAGAGTTCATTTTGCCGTCTGATTGTTTGAATCCTAGACGTGCCAATGATTTCTGGTTGCGACAAAAATTTGAGAACTCCCCCTAACTCAATTGCGTCTAGCTGTTTGTCTTCACCAACTAGAATCACTTTGGTTTGACTTTCTTTTGCGAGCTTTAGGATAGAGTGCATTTGCTTACATCCAACTTGCCCAGCCTCATCTATAACTAAGACATTAATAAATCTGAGCGGATGTTTTCCCGCTTTACTATCAGCAAGTAGCTTTGCGATAGTTCCTGATTTTATACCTGTTTCCATCTGTAAATTGTCAGCAGCTATTTTTGCAATACAAGCCCCAAAAACTGTTTGATTATGCCGCTCATACACTTGCTTTATCGTTTTCATAGAAAAGCTTTTTCCTGTTCCTGCAGAACCTTGAAGGATGCAAAAAGCCTTACTATTCATTATGCATTCAATGCTCGCTCTCTGCTCTTCTGACAAGGTATTCCCTTTTTGTTTAGAAACTAGGCTGCGAAAATCAGATACACAAGGATCAGTATGGAATGTCGTTGCCATCACTTTAGCTATTGTCACTAGCTCATTTTCCAATTGAATGATTTCTTGGGTGCTGTAGATTAAGTAGCCTTTTCTGTCTACACCAAGAGCAATAGTTCGATCTGATATTGAAGCCCTTTGGCTCAACGCATTGATGCTTTTTGCTCTATCCCCGCTATATTGAGCTTGTATTCCTATTTGGTAGTATAAATCTTGTTCTCTGAAAACAGACTTGGATAGGGTCCCCCTCTGGCAGGATAG
>NZ_JBFRVM010000220.1:0-13290 GCF_041475145.1 Vibrio sp. 10N.222.49.A3 | reverse complement strand
GTGAACGGCATTAGAGCATTGCGCTCCCTTTTTTCTTTTTGATACTTTTCTACTTTTAGTACATTTTGGGTTCTGTATTCGGCCTGAAAGGCACGACATTTTCAGTTTTAGGTTCTTCAAAACTACAGCGACCTTCGAGTGAATCTTGGAATTTACAGACCTGACAACGAAGCTCCTGCATGAGCACGACATTAACATGATGTGGATTTTTACAGCGACCGACCACCAAATCGATGTGACTTTGCTGAGCGCGTAGCCTGTCTTGCATAGTTTCCGAGGCCGAACAAATCATCTGCTCGCACATTTCGTGTTTGAATTGATTGAATGCTTTCGGATCGCTTTTGGCGAGTTGGACCAGTTCATCAAAGGGGGGCAGTTTTTGATTTGGCTGTGGCTGTGCCATGATTCCTTCCTTAGCATTAAGCGTGTTTCATATGCTTTAAGCTTAAGAAATAAATTTGTACAAATTTTAATCTATTCTCATTTTCTCAATATTGAGACGGAATCGGTGGGTTGGGACTAGCCCTTAGCACTTGGTATTACGATAAAGGCGTGGGCGTTAAGGTATAAGTACAGCGTCTCTCGCCGGCAATAATGTGTTCAGTGCGGCTTACATGACACTCATTTTTGAGCAGTTCAGTGAAAACATTGAGCTCAGATTGGCATAGGCTAGGGCAGCGAGTTGCTGCTTTACAGATGGGGCAGTGGTTCTCAATTAAGATGTAGTGCTCATCATGCTCTTGAAGTTCAGCCATGTAGCCTTCGTCTTCACGAAGCTGTGTGAGTTTTTCAAGCTTACTCATGAGCGAATCACAGCCAGACAGTGCAGATTGATACTGCTTCAGAGTGTGTTGTTCTCGCTCGGCAGCAACCTTAGCCAACCCTTCTTGACCAAATAGATTTTCTACGGCATCAATTACTTGAATAGTGAGTTCACCGTGTCGGTCTGAAAATTGGCTATGGCCTTGTTGAGTCAGGGACCAGTGGCGAGTCGGGCGACCCACTTTTACTTTCACATCATGAAACGCAAGAATACCGTCATCTTCCAGACTTTGCAGATGTTGCCTTGCACCCATTGTCGTCATGCCAAATTCTTCTGACAGTTGTTTCGCGGTTACCGCGCCTTGACGCTTAATGGTCTGTAAGATTTTGTCGCTTGTTTTCATACTATCCCTACCTCATCAACCTTACTATTATGAGGCAAGGTGTTTATAAAGCAAACCATTTACTATATTGATGGGGATTTACTATATAGACAGCGTTTTACTCTAGCGACAGCAAATGGTGAGATTCTGGTGCACTAATAAAACAAAAGGCTGATACTTGGTATCAGCCTTGGAACGTTTCTGTTAGAGCTAGTTTAGGTCTACAGGATGTGACCGATTACTTCTGGGTCTTTACGCTCTAGGTAGTGGATAGATTTGATGCGGCGAATCGTACGACAGCGACCACGGATAAGCAGAGTTTCTGTGGTTGCGATATTGCCTGTGCGAGTGATGCCCTCTAGAAGATCACCCTTAGTAATACCTGTTGCCGAGAATACAACATTATCGCTGCGTGCCATGTCTTCCATTTTCAAGACGATGCCTGCCGTTACGCCCATTTCTGCACAACGCTCTAGTTCAAGCTCACCGTGCTTGCGGTTCTCTTCTGTATCGCCTTTTACTTCATGACGAGGAAGAAGACGAGCGTGCATGTCACCGTCGAGTGCGCGAATAACAGCAGCAGAAACGACACCTTCAGGCGCGCCGCCGATGCAGTACATTACGTCTACTTCGCTGTCTGGCATACACGTTAGGATAGAAGCAGCAACATCACCGTCTGGTACAGCAAATACACGAACGCCCATGGCTTGCATGTCGGCAATGACTTGATCGTGACGAGGCTTAGCCAGTGTGGTTACTACTAGCGTATCGAGTGTTTTACCTAATGCTTTCGCGATGTTTTCTAGGTTTTCTGTTAGTGGCAGCTCTAGGTCAATTACGCCTTTAGCGCCAGGGCCAACAACCAATTTTTCCATGTACATGTCAGGCGCTTTAAGGAAGCTGCCTTTTTCGCCTGCAGCCAATACCGCCAATGCATTTGATTGACCCATAGCTGTCATGCGAGTCCCTTCAATTGGGTCTACGGCGATATCGACAGCATCGCCGCCCACACCGACGTTTTCACCGATATATAGCATAGGTGCATCATCGATTTCACCTTCGCCGATAACAATCTCACCGCTAATTTCGGTTTTGTTTAGTAGGCTACGCATTACTTCTACAGCAGCGCCATCTGCAGCGTTTTTATCGCCACGACCAAGCCACTTGTAACCAGCTAGTGCTGCACCTTCTGTGACACGAGAGAATGACATTGCTAAATCGCGTTTCATGCGGACTCCAAAATTATCAAAGGGGGAATAGAAATTTCGCGGCGAATTTTACCATATCCCAAAGGAAACGTTTGCTTTTTTGTTTTTTGGAGATTGCTCTCGATCAATTCGCAGTGGAAAACAGTTATTATTCATCAAAATAATCGGTTTGCCCTTGTGGCGGTAATCACTCACGTCAATATTCGGTAAAAAGCGCTGTTTTTTTCATCGAATGGCGCAAAATATCGAATATATTGAGTGTTTATCCTTGCTCTGCTGAGTAGAATGGGGAAATAAGTGGAGTGAACCTTCACCATCAAACGGATAACTTAAAGGTAGGCCAGAATGTCTTTTGAAGTACTAGAGCAGCTAGAAGCAAAAATTCAAACAGCAGTAGATACAATTGCACTTCTTCAAATGGAAGTGGAAGAGCTTAAAGAAGAGAAACAAGCACTAGCAACAGAAGCTGGTGAGCTTAAAGCAAGCCGTCACGAGCTAGAGCAAAAAACTCAGCAAATGCAGGAAGAGCATTCAGCATGGCAAGATCGCATCCGTAACCTTCTTGGTAAAATGGATGACGTAGAGTAATCGACTCTTCAGATTTAAAAAAACGCCCGCTACTCAGTAGCGGGCGTTTTCGTTTGTATTCTTATGCTTTGTGTTCTTTGGCTTGTTTTATTATTTGAAGCTGAGTGAGTTACTCGGCCTCTTCTTCTTCAACATCCAGATCGAGTTCTACATCCAAAGGCTCTGCCGAAAGAATAATGCCAGTGTTGTCTGCATAGAGGTAATCTTCCGGTAAGAAGGTCACGCTGCCAAAGTTCACAGGTACATCCAATTCGCCGACACCTTCTTGGCTTGCACCCACAGGAATAGAGGCTAAAGCCTGAATACCAAGATTCATGTCTTCTAACTCATCGACTTCGCGTACGCAGCCGTAAACCACAATACCTTCCCACTCATTGTCTTCAGCAAGTAGGGCAATCTCAGCATCGATCAGCGCTTTACGCAGTGAGCCGCCACCATCGATTAACAACACACGCCCCAAACCATCTTGTTCTAATACGGAGCGAATTAAAGCATTGTCTTCAAAACACTTTAATGTCGTGATCTGTCCTGCGAAGGATGCACGTCCACCGAAGTTGCTGAACATTGGCTCCACGACATCAACTTGATCCAAATATATGTCGCACAGTGCTGAAGTGTTGTATTCCATTAGTATACCTTTTGAACAATGAGCTTACTTTGAGTATATCGGTGCTTGATCCCTTTGCAATGATTAGTCTCATTTAACTCAATAGAGTTTGAGCTACGACAACCCCTGCAAACAATAGGTTAGTGACCAGTGAGCATTTCACTATCACTGGCATCATTGGTGCAATCTGCGCTGGTTTTTCGGTTTCCCAAACGGCCTTGCCATGTTTGTAAACAATAACAATGCTTAGTAAAAACGGCAGGCTGATCCAGACCGGTTTTTCTTGAATCAGTAGGTAGATAGCGAAAGAGGCAAGGGCGAGCCCAAGCAGTGCAAAATGATAGTGTTTGGCTTTGCGCTGCCCTAGGCGAACCGCCATGGTGCGTTTGCCACATTCGCTGTCGTTTTCGATATCACGCATGTTGTTGATATTGAGTACCGCAACCGCCATCAAGCCGCAGCCCAATGCCGGAAGGAATAGGCTTGGTTCAACATGGCCAGTGTGTAAGAAATAAGTCCCTGAAACGCCTAACAAACCGAAGAAGATAAATACCGATAAGTCGCCAAGGCCAATATAACCATAAGGTTTATTGCCGACGGTGTAAGCGATGGCTGCAACAATGGCTAATACGCCCAACGCAATGAAAGATAAGATACTCTCAATCGAGGTTAAGGCATGAAAGATAAGAATCAGCCCAGCGAGCATGGTAAATACGATGTTGAGGATGATCGCTTGCTTCATGGTTTTCGCGGTCACCGCGCCAGATTGCATTGCACGTGTTGGCCCTAGACGGTTTTCGTTGTCTGTGCCTTTTACCGCGTCGCCATAGTCATTGGCTAAGTTCGACAGAATCTGTAATAGAGTGGCGGTTAAAAAAGCCAATAGTGCGATTGATAAAGAAAAATGACCGCCAGCGAACGCTAAACTACTTCCTGTAAGAATAGAGACAAGTGCGAGAGGCAGAGTTTTTGGGCGTGCGGCATCAAGCCAAATCAGTAGAGATTGTTTCATCGTAGGTCTAATTCTTTGTAAGTCTTCGTTTCATACTGTGATTTGAGTATACGCCCATTTTTCGGGTAATAAAAAGCCCACTCGAAAGTGGGCCTTGAATTCGCTTATTAGCTGCTATTTCTTTGAGATAGAGCAATAAGTTGGAGTTTGGTGTGCTACAGGATGAAGCGGCTTAGGTCTTCGTCTTCTACGAGCTCGCCAAGCTTAGATATTACGTAAGCTTCATCAATCACCAATTTGCTGCCTGCTCGGTCTGTTGCGTCGAATGAAATCTCATCCATTAGGCGTTCCATGACTGTGTGCAGACGACGCGCACCGATGTTTTCTGTGGTTTCGTTCACACGCCATGCTGCATCAGCAATTTGGTTGATGCCATCTTCAGTGAACTCAATGCCGACATCTTCTGTTTTCATCAGGGCAATGTACTGCTCTGTCAGTGATGCCTTTGGCTCAGTAAGAATACGTTTGAAATCATGTGCTGATAGTGCTTCAAGTTCAACACGGATTGGCAGGCGACCTTGCAATTCAGGGATCAGGTCTGATGGCTTAGCCACTTGGAATGCACCTGAAGTGATAAACAAGATGTGGTCAGTTTTAACCATACCGTGCTTAGTTGATACTGTGCTGCCTTCGATAAGAGGGAGCAGGTCACGTTGAACACCTTCACGAGATACGTCTGGGCCAGAGCTGTCGCCACGCTTACAGATTTTGTCGATCTCATCGATGAATACGATGCCGTTGTTTTCAGCGTTGAAGATCGCGCTCTCTTTTAGCTCTTCCTGGTTCACAAGCTTCGCAGCTTCTTCTTCTGTTAGTGCTTTGAATGCGTCTTTGATTTTCATCTTACGCTTTTTCTTGGTGTCGCCAGCGAGATTTTGGAACATGCCTTGTAGCTGGTTAGTCATCTCTTCCATGCCTGGAGGTGACATGATTTCAACACCCATTTGTGGCGCCGCTACATCAACTTCAATCTCTTTGTCGTCTAGCTTACCTTCACGCAGTTTCTTGCGGAAAACCTGGCGAGTGTTTGAAGAGGTTGTGTCTTCAGTTGATTGCTCGTTCTGACCCCAAGCATCACGCGCTGGTGGTAGAAGGGCATCAAGAATACGTTCTTCAGCTTGTTCTTCAGCGCGGTATTGTACTTTTTCCATCGCTTGTTGATGTGTCATCTTAATCGCAACGTCCGTTAGATCACGGATGATGGTTTCAACTTCTTTACCTACGTAGCCCACTTCAGTGAACTTAGTCGCTTCTACCTTGATGAAAGGCGCATTAGCGAGTTTAGCTAGACGGCGAGCAATTTCAGTTTTACCGACACCGGTTGGGCCGATCATCAGGATGTTTTTTGGTGATACTTCAACACGCAGACTTTCTTCAAGCTGCATACGACGCCAGCGGTTACGAAGGGCGATAGCCACTGAGCGCTTAGCGTTGTCTTGGCCGATAATGTGGCGATTGAGTTCGTGAACAATTTCGCGAGGAGTCATCTCAGACATGGTTTTTCCTTAATTCTTTAATCACTGTTGAATACAACGTTATTGATGGAAGCGGTCGTTACTCTGGCTTTGGCAGTTCAACGGTGCTTTCTAGTTCTTCAATAGTGTGGTGATGGTTGGTGAATACACAGATATCGCCCGCAATGTTCAGCGACTTTTCTGCGATTTCACGCGCATCTAAATCTGTATTTTCTAATAGTGCAGTGGCTGCTGCTTGAGCGAAGTTACCGCCCGAACCGATCGCAATCAGGTCGTTTTCTGGTTGAACGACGTCACCGTTACCTGTGATGATCAATGAAGCAGTTTCATCCGCTACTGCTAGCAGTGCTTCTAATTTACGTAGAGCACGGTCGCTACGCCAATCCTTCGCCAGCTCAACGGCAGCTTTGGTTAGGTGGCCTTGGTGCATTTGCAGCTTGCTTTCAAATTTTTCGAATAGCGTGAAAGCATCTGCCGTACCGCCAGCAAAACCGGCCAGTACTTTGTTGTTGTATAGGCGACGTACTTTACGGGCATTGCCCTTCATTACGGTGTTGCCTAGAGATACTTGTCCATCACCCGCGATGACGACTTTATTATTACGACGTACAGATACAATGGTAGTCACGAGTAGGGCCTCTTAATATTTCTTATCTTTGGGTATAAAAAGTATATGAGGATGGTGCTCGGATAATTCAAGGAAGGTCGAGTGATGTCGCGCAACTTATCGGCGGAAGTTGTAAGGAAATTTGGCTAAAGGGTGTAGATAAAAGAAAACCTCCACAATGGGAGGCTTTCGGTGTTTGGTTTTTCTGCTTCTGCTTCTGCTTCTGCTTCTGCTTCTGCTTCTGCGGCTAAATCTATAACTACTCGGTGTCTTTCCAAATAGCACAAGGTTCGATTTTCGCTCGCTGTAGTTTATGGCGATCTCGCTCTGCATCACGCTTCAATTTATATGGCCCTAGAACCACACGGTACCAGCTACTTCCATCCTTTTTACGGATTGAACTCGAGATACCTTGGAAAGCAATATCCAACTTACGTGCTTCAGCTTGGCTTGAGGTTTTGTACGCGCCACATTGCATTATGTAAGGGATCTTCGAGATCTGTTGCTCTTTGGCTTTTACTTCAATCTCACGACTTGGCAAGGTTTCAACGTAATCCCACTTCTCCTCTGGAGGTGGCGGAATTACTTTTGCTGGTTTCGGCTTAGGCTTTGGTTTGGTTACCACTGGAGTCGGTGCTGGCGGCTCAGGATCATTACTCAATAGGTAAAGGCCGTAACCAAAACCACCGGCAAGGAGGATCGCCAAAAGACCACTACGCCATGGTTTACGGCGAGGGGCTTGTTTCTTGGTCGGTTTTTTTGTGCCACGACCGCGCTTTACATAATCTCTATTAGCCACAAGACAATTCAATAGTTGCTGATTCTGCTCTCATGGTAATCCAGATTGAGCGAGGATAACAGTGCAGAAATGGAAGCGGCACATCAAAATGTGCCGCAGAATTATAAGGATATTTCTTCAGATTAGATTCGAGGCGGCGCTGTACTACCTCGAACGACTAATTTGGCTTCAAGCAGACGCGACCCCGCTTGTACATCGTTGCCTTTAAGTACGTCGAGCATCATCAACATTGCTTGGCGTCCAATCTCATAACGAGGCTGAGAAATAGTGGTTAGCGGTGGATCGCAGTATTGAGCGAATTGGATGTCATCAAAGCCGACAATCGATAGGTCTTGAGGAACGCGTAAGCCTAATTTTTTCGCTTCTTGAATCGCGCCGATGGCCATCGCATCGTTATGACAGAAGATCGCTGTAGGTTGTTCAGGAAGAGCGAGTAATTGACGAACAGCTTGAGCGCCCGCTTCAAAGGTAAAGTCACCGACAGTGCTGTAGGCAGGATTCATTGATACTCCTGCACGACGTAGCGCTTGTTGGTAACCTTGTTGGCGGAATTTACACAGCGTTGCCGATATGGGCCCTGAGATTTGAGCGATACGTTTATGGCCTAACTGAGCTAGGTAGTTCACCGCTTCAAATGCTGAGGTCAGGTTATCGATGTGTACGGTAGGGAGTTCAAGCTCTGGGGCAAACTCACACGCCATCACCATCGGCGGTAAATTTTTTTGTTCAGGCTTACTGACATCAAACGGGTGGTCGGTGCCAAGTAGTAGCATGCCGTCAGCTTGTTTGGTGAATACTAAGTTAACAAATGAAGACTCACGCTTCTTCTGTTGGCCGCTATCACCCAGTAAAACGAGGTAGTCATTTTCTACTGCGGCATCTTCGATACCACGAATGATCTCTGCGAAATACGGGTCACAGATATCAGGAACAATAGTGATGATGGTTTTTGATTCGTTGCGACGTAAGTTTCTAGCTAATGTATTGGGTGAGTATCCAGCTTCAAGTACTGCTGTCTCAACTCGCTTACGAGTAGAAACCGAGACTTTTTCAGGGTTCATCAATGCACGTGATACCGTAGCTGTTGAAACGCCTGCTAGCTGGGCAACATCCTTCATTGTCGCCATAAATTAAACCCTCTTTTTAATTCCTTTGCTGCCTAAGTATCTAAGGCATGAATAATAAATATAATCGAATAGATATTGTGAAAGTGTTGCTAACACTTTTTTTATTGCAATATTTTATTCGTTTCACCCATGTAAAGTTACGGCTAGATTAACAAAAATCACATGACTAGTGTGAAGTTGCTCACGAGAAATATGAAATATTTGTGAACAAACTTATCATTAGTTTTAACCCAAGTGGGTTTAGCTCAGATCTTGCGGCTCAATATCGAGTGACCAACGGACTTTTTTCGCAGCGGGTAACATATTGATTGCTGGCTTGGCGCTCATTAATAGCTTTTGCATCAACGAGCGAGTCTGTGTTTGTAAAATAAGCTGCCAGCGCGATTTACCTGCTCGTTTGGCTAGTGGTGCAGGGGTTGGTCCTAGCACCATGCAATATTGGTCAAATAACGGATGCGATTCCAATGTGTGGCGCACTTGACGCAAAAACTCTTCCACTAAGCGAGTGTCATTGGCTTCCGCTCTAAACAAAGTCATGAAGGTATAAGGTGGCAACATCGCTTGTTTACGCTCTGCCAATGCAGTCTGAGCAAAGTGGTTGTAGTTTTTGTGCAGTAATGCCTGTAATAAGCCGTGTTCTGGATGGTGAGTTTGTAAGATAACTTCCCCCGGCTTACTGGCTCGTCCTGCTCGACCGGCGACTTGAGTAAACAATTGGGCCAATCGCTCAGAGGCGCGGAAGTCACTGCTATATAAAGAGGCATCAACGTCCAGCAACGCCACAAGTGTGACATCTGGGAAGTGGTGCCCTTTAGCAAGCATCTGTGTACCAATCAGAATTTGGTATTCACCTTTACGAATCGATTCTAACGCGCTTTCTAAACTGCCTTTGCGGCGAGTGCTGTCTCGGTCAATACGGATGGTTTTGTATTCAGGGAATAGCTGACCAAGTTGGGTTTCAAGTTGCTCTGTACCCACACCCACTGTTACTAAATTCGCTGAACCACAACCTTGGCAATGATGCACGATATGCTGCTGCGAGCCACAGTGGTGGCAGCGCATCTCATTGCTGTATTGATGATAGGTGTAGTAGGCATCACAACGCTTACATTCCGCTGTCCAACCACAATCGTGACACATTAATGCGGGAGAAAACCCACGACGATTGAGGAACAACATCACTTGGTTGCCTGCTTTGAGGTGTCTTTGCATTTCAGCAATCAACGACGCAGACAAGCCACTTTCTAGATATTCACCTTTAACGTCCAACACTTTATTGGTGGTCGGCAGCGCGACACCTGCACGAGAGGTCAGGGTGAGGTAACTGTATTTACCGATCTGAGCGTTGTGCAGCGTTTCAAAGGCCGGAGTCGCCGAGCCTAGCACAACCGGAATCTGCGCTTTATGAGCACGCATGATGGCAACATCACGAGCGTGGTAGCGTAGGCTATCTTGCTGCTTATAAGAGGCGTCGTGCTCTTCATCGACAATAATAATGCCCAGATCCGCGAACGGTGTGAACAGAGCTGAACGAGTACCGATCACAATGCCCGCTATTTTATCACGCGCCGATAACCAAGCATTTAGTCGCTCAGAATCGTTTAAACCAGAATGGATAACCTCAACTGGAACATTAAAGCGTCGCTTAAAGCGGTTAATCGTTTGAGGGGTTAGACCGATCTCGGGCACTAACACTAACGCTTGTTTACCTTGGTCGAGAATCGGCTTGATCATATTCAGGTAGACTTCGGTCTTACCTGAGCCAGTTACACCCTCTAGCAAGAAGCAACCAAAGTCGGTTTGACTATTTACTGTCGCTATTGCTATAGCCTGTTCTTCATTGAGTTTTGGCTTATCTTGATCGTTTTCGAGCTCAACTGGCCACGGTTGGCGCTTCGGCTTTTTCTCTACTGATTCAACCCAGCCTTTCTCTTCCAACGTCTTAAGTACCGCGCTGCCCACTTCTTCATCAATGAATTCTTGATGGGGAACTGGGCCGTGCTCAAGCATGTGCATTACTTTGGCTTGTTTGACGGCACGGCCAAAGCCCTGCATCAGTTGATCTCTACCTGATGGGGTCAGTTGCCATTCAACAAGCGTCGCGAAATCGGCCGCTTTGCCCTTTCGTAAGGCGCTTGGTAGTGCGTTGGCCAAGGTTTCACCTAGTGGATACTGATAGAACTGGCTGCACCATACCAAGAGTGAGTAGACCGATTCCGGCCAAACGGGTTGGTTGTCTAGTAAGGCTTTGATGGGCTTGAGTTTGTCTAACTCGAATTCAGATTCGTTAACCAGAGCCGTAACAATGCCTGTTAAGGTTTGTCGTCCAAAAGGCACAGAGACTCGACCGCCAATAATCGGAAATAGGTGGCTAGGAATCTTGTAATCGAACTGCTTGTCGAGTGGAACAGGCAGTGCCACACGGGCAATCATTGGACGCATAAAGGGACGGCTTTATCTGAATTGACGAGAGCGAACAGTCTAATGGATAAGGGCGTTAAATTCGAGGAGCAGTTTAGATGACAGAGCTTACTTGAGGCTTGAATGCTACTGGAGCCAGAAAATAACGCTTAATAGAAGGTTTAAGGACAGTGTTGGTGAAAAATGTATCAAATCAGTTGATCCTACCTCACAGATTCATTACTATACTGCGCCTTAAAGGTATGGCTTTATCGCGGTCTAGTGATGCAGCGGTGTCTTTATTTATTTTTTAACTACGTGTGGTGTCCGGCTTAGAATCGGATGGCGACGCGGCCTAATTGAGGTTTTCCCATGAAAGTTGGTATCCACCCAGAATACAAAGCAGTTTCTGCAACTTGTTCTTGCGGCAACACATTTGAGTTCAACTCAACGCTAGCAAAAGAATCAATCCACCTAGACGTATGTGACAAATGTCACCCGTTCTACACTGGTAAGCAACGTATCGTAGATACAGGCGGCCGTGTTGATCGCTTCAACAAGCGTTTCGGTGCTCTTTCTAGCAAGAAGTAATTCTCGCTATTTAGACATAAAAAGGACACTTCGGTGTCCTTTTTTGTTGCCTGAAATTTGAAAAAATACTGAATCGTATTTCATTATTAGGTCATTTAAAGTGGTAGGTTACTGGCGTAAATTTTATTTCATCGCTTACCCCAACACTCCTTCCTCGAAATTCGCTCTAAAGTTGAGCTAGCGACAGTAATTTCAACTGCCCACTGGTCTTATTAGTAGTGAAATCTCGTTTTTTAATGATACAGATGCTTCAACCACCTAGGAACTTTGAAGTACATCCATTAACATGAACAAGATCCCCCAAATAATAATATCCTAGGAACCTACACCTATGTCTGAAGACAGCCGCCAAGATCAATCCCCTCAAGAATTATCGCCTCAAGAACAATTCCGTCAGCAAGCTCTTGATTATCATGAGTTCCCAATTCCAGGCAAAATTGCCGTAGAACTGACGAAGCCTGCAAACTCTGCAGAAGACCTAGCACTGGCATACAGCCCTGGCGTAGCTGAGCCTGTTCGCGAGATCGCACAGAATGTCGATAACGTTTATAAGTACACAGGTAAAGGCAACATGGTTGCAGTTATCTCTAACGGTACTGCAATTCTTGGCTTAGGTAATCTTGGTCCTATTGCTTCTAAACCAGTTATGGAAGGTAAAGCGCTCCTGTTTAAGCGTTTTGCTGGTTTAGATTCTATTGATATTGAAGTAAAACACCGCACAATCGATGAGTTCGTTGATACGGTTGCGAATATCGCAGATACATTTGGTGGTATTAACCTAGAAGACATCAAAGCACCAGACTGTTTTGAAATCGAGCGTCGCCTGATTGAGCGTTGTGATGTACCTGTTTTCCATGATGATCAACACGGTACTGCGATTGTAACGGCAGCGGGTATGCTTAACGCGATCGAGCTTCAAGGTAAGAAACTGGAAGAGTGTAAGATCGTTTGTTTAGGTGCTGGCGCAGCAGCGGTTGCTTGTATGGAGCTACTGATTAAGTGTGGCGCTCAGCGTGAGAAGATCTACATGCTTGACCGTAAAGGTGTGATCCACACTCGTCGTGATGACTTGAATGAATACAAAGAGCTGTTCGCAAATAACACCGACAAGCGCACGCTTGAAGATGTTATCGAAGGCGCTGACCTGTTCTTGGGTGTATCGGGTCCTAATCTGCTACCAGCTAAGGCACTTACGCTGATGGCTGATAAGCCTGTTGTGTTTGCATGTTCAAACCCAGATCCAGAGATCAAACCTGAGCTTGCACATGAAGTTCGTTCTGACCTAATCATGGGTACTGGCCGTAGTGATTACCCTAACCAAGTAAACAACGTACTTTGTTTCCCATTCATTTTCCGTGGTGCACTAGACGTGCGTGCGAGCGAAATCAATGACGAAATGAAGCTAGCGGCGGTTAAAGCGATTCGTGAACTAGCAAAAGAAGAAGTTCCAGCTGAAGTACTGGCAGCTGCGGGCGAGACTGCACTGGAGTTCGGTAAGGGTTACATCATTCCTAAGCCAATGGACCCGCGTCTGCTTCCTCGTGTTGCAAAAGCAGTTGCTGAAGCGGCTGTTGAGTCTGGCGTTGCTCGTATTGAGATGCCTGCTAACTATATGGCTTAATGCCTTAGTAGCTCAGTAGCTCAGTAGCTCAGTAGCTTAATAGCTGTTGCTCTATTGAGCGAAAAGAATAATAAAAAACCGACTCATAGGAGTAATGCCGTTCACTTAAG
>NZ_JBFRVM010000219.1:0-8799 GCF_041475145.1 Vibrio sp. 10N.222.49.A3 | reverse complement strand
GGGTTCATGGGGCGGATACCGTTTCTTTTGGCTAAAGCTGGTTTACTTGAGGGATTAGCAGTCACGACTCATTGGGAAGATATTTCTGACTTAGCGTTACAGTTTCCATGTTTAGATGTGATCAGTGATAAACGATGGGTGACATCAGGTAAATTTACAACTTCTGGAGGGATTTCTGCAGGTATAGATATGAGCTTACATTTAGGATCAGTACATTACGGTCTGCAATTTTCCTCGAAAGTAGCGCGTCAAATGGAGTACAGTTGGCATGAATGTACATAACTAACCCTTCTAAAATGATTCAACATATGTGGCATTTCTCAATGCCGTACTCAGGTGTGATTTAAAACAAAGGACACAATATGGAAGTAAGGTTAGTCAAAGGTTCCGATCCTAAGTTCGCTGAATCGATCACTAAAACGAATATGGCGAGTTACTACCAAGCTCGTGGCATCGCTTGGGGTCATAGCCAGTTTTTACGCAGCTGGGATGAACTGGATAACTATGAAGTTTATGTAGGGGATAGCCGTATTGGTGTTATCCGCTTCAGTTACAACTGTGATACAACGTTTCTTAGGGACTTGCAGATATTAGCTGAATATCAAGATAGAGGCTTTGGTTCGAAGTGTCTGGATCTAGCTATTGAACATGCGAACAATCAATCATCGGCTCAGTTAGTGTTGCGAGTGTTCAGTGAGAACCCCGCTATTAAGCTTTATCAATCAAAAGGTTTTACTCAGTTGTCTGAAGTGAAAGGACTCGTTGAAATGGAACTGATTTTAGGAAGAACTATGGACACCATTATCAAACAAGCAATCGAATTGCGAAAAGAAGAGAAGTACCAAGAGTCACGTGACTTGTTGGCAACGCTACTCACTGATGAAAATTATGCCGCGAAAGCGCACTTGCAGATCGCGTGGTCTTACGATAATCAAGGTAAAGAGCGACAGGCGATTGAGCATTATGTGCTATCTCTGTCTGGCGTGCTTTCTTCAGTAGAGCGTTTTGATGCGCTGTTCGGTTTGGCGAGTACTTATCGAAGCCTTGGTCTTTATGCAGAGGCTTTAGGCTATTTCGAACAGACTATGGCTGAGTATCCTGACTCGATAGAAGTGAAACCTTTCTACGCAATGTGTTTGTACAATTTAGGTCGCCATAAAGAGGCGACGTCGCTATTACTTGAGCTTTTGGTATCTACGACTAATAGCGATGCGATTAAAGAGTACCAACGCGCGATCTCTTTATATGCTCAAGACTTAGATAAAACTTGGTAAGCCGCTGCTTATAAAAATCATGTACTAATATAGAAAAAGCCTAAGCATCAATAGGATACTTAGGCTTCAAGAATTCGGTTTTAGTTTTGGTTTGAGTTTAAACCGTTACTCTGAAAGTTCTTTACGAACGATCTCTGCGCCAGCGCTTAGCGCATTGAGCTTAGCTGAGGCAATTTCACGAGGAAGGGGAGCCATGCCGCAGTTGGTGCACGGGTAGAGCTTATCGGCATCAACATACTTCAGTGTTTCTCGTAGAGTGTCGGCAACTTCTTCTGGTGTTTCAATTGAATTGGTTGCAACATCGATAGCACCGACCATCACTTTCTTACCTCGAACGAGCTCAAGCAATTCAACCGGAACATGAGAGTTATGACACTCTAATGAGATGATATCGATATTCGATTGCTGAAGCTTAGGAAATACCTCTTCGTATTGGCGCCACTCGGTACCTAGTGTCTTTTTCCAATCCGTATTTGCTTTGATGCCGTAGCCATAACAAATATGGACTGCAGTTTCACACTTAAGCCCTTCAATGGCTCTTTCTAAACAAGCAATACCCCAATCGTTCACGTCATCAAAAAATACGTTAAACGCAGGCTCATCGAACTGAATAATATCAACACCAGCAGCTTCTAACTCTTTTGCTTCTTCGTTAAGGATTTTTGCGAACTCCCATGCTAGCTTTTCACGGCTTTGGTAATGCGCGTCGTAAAGCGTATCTATCATGGTCATTGGCCCCGGTAGAGCCCACTTAATTGGTTGATCCGTTTGCTGGCGTAAGAACTTAGCATCTTCGACAAAAACCGATTTTTGACGAGAAACAGGGCCAACGACTGTTGGTACACTCGCATCGTAACGGTCGCGAATTTTAACGGTTTCACGCTTCTCAAAATCCACGCCATTCAAGTGTTCAATGAAGGTTGTTACAAAGTGCTGACGTGTCTGTTCGCCGTCACTCACAATATCAATACCGGCTTGTTGCTGGTCTTGAAGAGAGACACGTAGCGCGTCTTGTTTGCCGTCGGTTAATTCGTCGCCTTCCAGTTTCCATGGAGACCAAAGTGTCTCTGGCTGTGCTAGCCAAGATGGCTTAGGTAAGCTGCCTGCTGTTGAAGTCGGTAATAATGTTTTCATAATTTATACTGCCTATCCTTGGTGATTTAAGAGCGTAATTGCTCGATTAAAGCGCGTAGTTGGCAGACCAGTTCTCTAGAACTGACTGGTATGGCTTAATGAAAGTCTCTTCTGCGAATTTACCTTGTTCGATAGCTAATTTGCTTCGTTCTTCTCGGTCATACACGATTTGAGTTAGCGAGTGATCCAAGTTTTTCAAGTTTGGTTGGTAGCAGTTACCTGCAACCGCATTCGCGTTGTAAATCTCAGGACGGTAGATTTTTTGGAATGTACCCATGGTGCTGATGGTGCTGATAAGTTCTAGGTTTGAGTAATCGTTCAGTAGATCACCAAAGAAATAGAAAGCTAGAGGTGCAACACTGTTTGGCGGCATGAAGTAACGAACCTGTAAGCCCATCTTCTTAAAATATTGTTCAGTTAAAGAAGACTCATTCGGTTGGTATTCAAAACCTAATACTGGGTGTTGGTTTTCAGTACGGTAATAGGTTTTATTATCTGACACGCTTAAGCAAATAACAGGTGGTTTATTAAAGTTCTTTTTGTAAGCGTCAGAGTTAACGAAATATTTAAAAAGCTTGCCGTGTAAATCCCCAAAATCTTCCGGAATGCTGAATTTCTCTTGGCCTTTATTATGATCCAATAGACGTACGCTAAAGTCATAATCTCGAACATAAGAAGAGAAGTTATTTCCGATAATGCCTTCAATACGCTCGTTGGTTTTACGGTCTAGAATATTGGTTTTCAGTACTTCAATGGAAGGGAATGCTTCGCCGTTGCTTTCAATGTCCATATCAACAGAAATGATTTCAAGCTCTACAGAGTAACGATCGCCCTTTGGGTTGTCCCAGTGTGCTAATGCGTTGAAACTGTTGTCAATCATCTGCAGTGCATTGCGCAAGTTTGCTTGGCGGCTGTCACCACGCGCTAAGTTAGCGAAGTTGGTGGTGATACGTGTGCTGTCCGCAGGTTGATAGTTCTCATCGAGGCTAATGCTCTTAATTGTAAAATTAAATTCTGTATTCATGTTGATCTGATATCCCAATCTGTTGTCTGACTTTCGCGGTCTTTAGAATTAAAATTGCTTTTATTTTTGCTTGTGACCGGATTAATAGTTGAAGGCAATACTGTATGAAAAATTAATACGGTATTAAGTTAATCGCTTGGTATTTTTATACTTGGTTCGATAAATGATTAACAATGGTATTCCTTCACATTCAACATGAGGAATATTCATGATCTATTATGTTTGAAAATATTAGGTGGTGTCAGTTATATTAATTGGCTTGATGGAAATATAACCACATTAATAGTGCGTTATTTAAGACAATTAATTTAATTAAGAGATGGACGAAATGAGTGAGTTGCTGTTGTTGATTTTATACTGTGCATTATTAGGCAGTGGTGTTGGTTTTCTTGCCGGACTTTTGGGGATTGGCGGAGGGCTTATCATTGTACCTGTGTTAAGCAGCATTTTACTTCACTTAGAAGTTTTACCTGCTGACCAAGTGGTCGTTGCAGCGATTGCGACTTCCTTGGCATCAATCTTGTTTACCTCAACTTCTTCTGCGCTTGCTCACCACAAAAATGGAAACGTGCCTTGGGATTTGGCACCTTGGATCATGTTGGGTGTTGCTCTGGGTGCATTGATTAGTGGCTTTATGGCGGCTCTTTTACCGGAAAAAGTGGTTCGTATTGTGTTTGCCGTAAGTGTGGTTCTTATTGCGATCAAGATGTTCTTAAGCAGCAAAAATGACGCGCCTAAAGAACGAAAGCTACCGGACAAGGGCGTACTAACGGTTCTTACAACTATTACGGGCGGCTTGTCAGCCATGATAGGCATTGGTGGTGGGGCATTGCTGGTTCCGCTATTGACGTTCTTCTCTGTCGATATGAAAAAGGCGATTGGTTGTGCGTCGGCTTGTGGCATTGTTATCGCGTTGTTTGGCTCGATAGGTTACATCAGTTCAGGCAGCAGCCACTTTGCTCTAACAGACGGTTTTGCTGGCTTTGTTTATTTGCCTGCGCTGTTGGGCATCGTGTGCACATCTTGGTTTACAGCTCCGCTGGGCGCAAAAGCAACTAACCATTTACCGGTTCCAACGATTAAGAAGATCTTTTCGGTACTGTTGGTGGTTATTGCAGCAAGCATGGTTGCTCGTTAATTAAAGAATTCAGTAACCTGTAACTGAATCAGTTTCTTTATTCATTAGACATTTAGGTGCGAAAAAATGCATGTAAATGTCTAATTGCGATCTGAGCCCTCCAATAACATGAGTTACTCCTTTTAATGCATCATGGCTCATAATAAGATTGTTCGCGTTTAGTAAATATTCAAATGTGGTCAAATACTTATCTAAAGGAGCGAGCGATGGCACGAGAAATTTCATTTAAGGGCAACGGCCCACGTTGGAACGTGGCTCTATCAATGACAATAAGTTACGTGATCGCATCTTTAGCTATCAACTTGTTTTATCAGACTGAGCTCCAGTTTTTCCCTTTTGTTACTTCTATCTTAATCATGATCGCTGTCTATGCTTTGATCTCCAAGTTCACCCGAAGACATTTATCTTTAGTCGGTGAAGACATACATCTACATAACGTTAAAGCGAACTTGGTGATCAAAAACACTGTCTTTTCTCGTCAGTATATTCAGGTTAAATCACTGACTAAAAATGGCTATTACAAAGTGAATGTTCACAAAGGACAGGTTGATAAATCTGATTGGGAAATGCTGTTAAGCAAGGCCACGCAGCAAAACGTTTAACGCTAACGCTTCATGGAATTCATTAATATCAGGATGTTCTATCAATATGATCACCTTGATAAAACATTGTTATTTAACCCAATTCACTGCTATAGCTAAATGTACCTTGTTTGATTCAACGGAATGCTATCAGTGAGTGATTTATGGATCCTTTAACGCAGGGCGTGTTAGGCGCTTCTTTGGCACAGTCAGCAAGCAAAAAACAACATTTGGTTGTTGCTGGGGTATTAGGGCTACTTTCTGGATTGGCTCCAGATCTAGATGCACTGATTAAGTCTCAAAGTGATCCTTTGTTGGCTTTGGAGTTCCATCGGCAATTTACTCATTCACTCTTCTTTATCCCCATTGGCAGTTTGATCTGTGCCTTTGTTCTACATCATCTGATTGCAAAAAGGCGCGGGCTTACTTTCAAGCAAAGCTGGCTGTTTTGCGCTCTGGGTTATGGCACTCATGCACTGTTAGACGCTTGTACCACTTATGGCACGCAGTTACTTTGGCCTTTGACTAATGCGCGTTTTGCTTGGAATACCATATCAATCATCGATCCTGTTTATACGCTGCCCATCTTAGTTTTGCTTGTGTTTGCAACGTTGAAACGAGCACCTTGGCTAGCACGTGTTGCGTTTGCTTGGGCTCTAATTTATCCAACATTAGGGATGATACAAAGAGATAGGGCAGAGGCGATTGGGTGGCAATTAGCGGAACAAAGACAACACACGCCGATTCGATTAGAGGCAAAACCGAGCTTTGCGAATATCTTGGTTTGGAAAGTGGTGTACGAAACAGAGGCTCATTATCATGTAGACGCAGTGCGGGTTGGCACATCGGTAAACGTATATCCAGGAGAGTCGATCGCTAAGCTGAATGTTAGCAGGGACTTACCTTGGCTTGACCCTAATTCACAACAAGCAAAAGATATTGAACGCTTCCGCTGGTTCTCTAATGGTTATATTGCTCAGGACCCAACGGACGAGTTGCGTATTATCGACGTCCGATACTCAATTGTACCGAATCAAATGAAAGCACTTTGGAGTATCAAGTTATCAAAATCTGTTGATGCCAATTCGCATATAAAATACGAAACTCATCGAGACAACACCCCAGAGTCGAGACAGATTTTCTTCGATATGCTCACTGGCGATAAATGATCTATGTCTAGAGAGTAAAAAGGCTGAGTCAGATAACCTGCTCAGCCTTTTTTATTCGTTTGTTTAACAGGTCGATGTTGCATCGCTTACATCACATATATTAATAAAACTGATAGTGCTTACATTTATAAGTGTGATTTATATCTCTATCCATCTTATGAATACTTTCTAAGCTTAGTTGGTTTTTTATCTAATTAAACAGAAGGTTATATGATAAATAGAATAATAACACTAAGTGGCGTTGCATTACTTTGTTCAGTGAGTGCGCATGCGCAAATGCAAAATGGAAGTTTCGAAAGCTGGGAAGGAAACGTACCATCTGGATGGAGTGTGATTGACTCCGGCATTGCAGTTTCACCCTCTAACGTACCTGTTAATAACGGCAGTTTCTCTGCGCAAGTAACAGTGAATACAGGCACTCAAAGTAATACCGATTTTCTGCAAACGATACGTGTTGAACAAGGGAAAACTTATGATTTCTCTGTCGATGTTTACCACACGGAAGGCAACGTGAAAGCTCGCCTTTTTGTTGATGGCTATTTAGGCTACTCGAATAATGGTTTAACGAATCAGTGGCAAGCATTGACTCACTCGTACAGCGCTACGAGCACTAAAGATATCGTTGTGGGCGTACGATTTTATGATGATGCAGGTTTTGATGGTTCGGAAGTGGTGTATTTAGATAACTTTCAGCCGACGGAGACTCCACCCACACAAAGCTGCAATGACACAAGTGCCGCACTCACGCTAGTGACGGATAACTATGGTTCTGAAACCAGTTGGTCTCTCAAAAACTCAGTTTCTCAAACTCTTTATTCTGGTTCAGACTATCAAAATAACACCATCAATGAAGTGGAAATGTGTTTAGCGGATGGTAGCTACATCCTAGAAGTCTTAGACTCTTATGGAGATGGAATGTGCTGCAGTGTGGGGAATGGTTCATACAGTTTATCGGTAAACGGAACCGTTGTGGCATCTGGTGGTGATTTCCAAGCAAGTCAGAGTACAGAATTTACAATTGGTGGTTCAACTACACCACCAACTGAACCACCAGTTTTAGGTGAGTATTATAAAGACGCTGAAGGCAAAGTGGGCTTTGCGTTAAAAACGGCCTTATATCAAATTATTGATAATCATAGCAGTCAGGGTTACACCGCTATTTGGACGTTGGTGTCTGAGGCTGACCTAGACGCATACTATGACACTGATGGGTCGATTCTCGATATGTATTCGGAGAAACCTTCAGGCTCTGATTCAATCCAATTTACTAAGGTGGCCGATCAATGTGGTCAATACAGCAAAGAAGGTGATTGCTACAACCGTGAGCACTCATTCCCGAAAAGCTGGTTTGGTGGGAAAGTCGAGCCAATGAACTCTGACGGTCACCATTTATTTGCCACTGACGGCTACGTTAACTCGAAACGTAGTAATTGGCCATTTGGTGAGGTGAGTAGCGCGACATACACATCAAGCAATGGTTCTAAGTTAGGCAGCGCAGCGAACTCTCTTGGTTATGTGGGTACGGTGTTTGAGCCAATTGATGAGTTTAAAGGTGATTTCGCAAGAGCATATTTCTACATGGCAACACGTTATGAAAATGAAATCGCTAATTGGGAAGGGAACTCTACAAGCTCTGATGCCGTTCTGGATGGAACCAATACAACCGTTTTTGAACCTTGGCTACTTACTATGCTAAAGCGTTGGCATTCTGAAGATCCAGTAAGCCAAAAAGAAATCGACCGAAATAAGGCAGTACATGATTTTCAAGGGAATCGTAATCCGTTTATTGACCATCCAGAGTTTGTAAGCCAAATCTGGGGAAATTAATCGGAATATAACCACCATGACAATGGCTTCATGATTATTGAATTGAGCCCAATCCTTTGTTTGGGCTTTTTTATTGAGGGGCATTAGAGAGCATGATTTTAAATATTTGAAAAAGCATATTGTCAGAAGACCCGTATACTTGTCAGTGGTCTGCACCATCAATACTGGACGCTACGTTAAGCGACTTTCCATACCTTTAGTTATCTCTGAATTGTTAATTTAGGGGAAGCTGTAGATCATTTATGCCCAAAAGTGAGCCGGAGAGGGATTGAACTCAGTTTTAAACCCTGCAACTTGCCTTACTTTTCCTCATGCCTAAAGATCCAACAATGTAGCTAAATTTTCTAATCCACAACAGACTGATCTTAAATCACAGTTACGCACGAATATGTTGTTCAACTATTTCTCGGCTATTGAATAGTAGAGAACTAAAGGGAAGTTTTGATTGATAACGTGCCTTGAATCGGAAGCAATGTGTGCTGGCACGTTATTAAAATGTTATATTTCTTATCTCTGGTATGATTTGCAATCTTCACTTTTTAGTATAAATTGCACTTTAATAATTTATAACTATATGAAATTAACATGAATCAAGAAGCCTCAATTGCTGGACAAGCGGTTTACTCGAAGAAAGTACCGGCGTTTTTCAAGG
>NZ_JBFRVM010000218.1:0-2889 GCF_041475145.1 Vibrio sp. 10N.222.49.A3 | reverse complement strand
CAGATCGTAGGTTCTGGATTTAGTTCCACTGAATTACGCAACAAAGCCGAAATCAGGTTGCGTATAACGAATTGTTCGATTTTTTAAAATTAACTTGGCTATATCTGCCGAGACATACTTATATAATTTCATACTCATCCTTATATTGACATTTTGATGCCTAACATTTTAATATCGTGCCAGCACGAATTTATGTATTCAGCATATCTCAAGAACCCTATCTAACCAACTGAAAATTATGCATATAATTAGTTTGAATCTAATTTCTAGTTGAAAACCGTGCAAGCACATATTGCTTCCAATTCAAGGCATGTTATCAATCAAAACTTCCCTTTAGTTCTCAATTATTCAATAGCTTAGAAATAGTTGAACAACATGTCGTGCGTGAGTGTGATTGAAGGTTAGTCTGTTGTGGATTAGAACATTTAGTTACATTGTTGGAGCTCTAGGCATGAGGAAAAGATATTGCAAACACAGATGAATAGAATGTGTATGACCATTTACTCTTAGTGATTATGGGGCACTTCTACGTTACGAAGTGCCAACTATGAAGATTCTGGACAGAAATGGCTTAGAGTTGATCTTCGAGCTGATTTGATCAACAACGCCACTCCTGATTAAAAAAATCTAAGGCGTAGTGCACCTTTCTATAGCTTGAATGCTCCCATCCTCGATTGGAGATTATGAGCTAGACTACTGATTTCCTGACACGCTATAGCGGTTTGTGAAGTGCCTTCTGCCATTTCTGAGGATGCTGAATTAATATGCTCCACACTTCGATTTAACTCTTCTGACACTGAGTTTTGCTCACTACATGCTGTTGCAATATGAGTACTCATCTGAGCAATATTCTCGACAGAGTGTTCAATCATATCAATTTGTTCTCCAGCCTCATTGACTTGGTCAACACATGTAGCGATACCACTCTGACACTCCCTGCTTGCCTCCCCCATTTTGATGGTTTTTTCTTGTAAGTCTTCAACAATATCGACAATCTGCGTTGTAGATTCTTGCGTTCGTTGAGCCAGAGAACGAACTTCATCAGCTACTACAGCAAAGCCTCTCCCTTGCTCTCCTGCTCTAGCAGCTTCTATTGCAGCATTCAAGGCTAATAGGTTCGTTTGTTCCGCAATCCCTCTAATAACATCAACAACAACATTAATGCTACTTGAACTATTTTCTAGATCACTTGCCAATTCATCTGTGTTTTGTATTGTTTTAGTGACCTTATCAATTTCTTGGATTGTTTTATTTAAAATCTCGGTTCCGTGCTTTGCAACTTCAGTTGCTGAGTTTGCTGAGGTAGCTCCACTTTCTGTATTCTGCGCTACCTCGTTAACTGCGGCCTGCATTTCTGTCATGGCCGATGCAACAGAACTCAACTCTAATTGTTGATTTTGCATTCCTGAAGCCGTTTGAGCTGATATTGCACTCACCTCTTCCACCGCTGCTGTTAATTGAATTGTAGAATCACTCACCTCTGAGACTAAAGAATGCAAATTATTTTGCATTGATACTAACTCTTTCAGCAAAGTACCAAGTTCATCTTCAGTTAACTCTCTTTCGTCAATTGTATTATTCAACTGACCTTTAGCTATCTGAGAAGCAAACCATAAAGCTCGATTAACCGGTTTACAAACTACTCGAGATAACAGAACTGACGAAAGAATTATCATACCGATAATGACTAAGGAACCAGCGGTGGCAGTAAGTTGAGTCGATTGAGATTCACTTTGTACTTCTACTTTTAGCTGATTTATAAGCTCATCATTTAAGCTAAGCGTATTGTCCAAGCTAGTAAGAGCTTTTGTATATGTAGTGAAACTAGATAAAACAACTTCATTTGCTTTTTTTGCCTTACCTTGTGCAAGTAAATAATTATATTGCTGCGTTTCAGAAATATAACTATTCCATGTATCTTTAAATACTTTAAAAGAACGCTTTTCTTGCTCACTCAGCGCTAGAGCTTCATACGATAAAATACCTTGTTGAACATTTTCCCTCCATTGTTCAAGCTCCTCTATCCATTCCGCGATTTTGGGATGCTTTGCATTTGACAGAAGCGAAAATTCATCTTTACGAACTTTTGTAATATCAACTTGAATACCTTTAAGCAAGGCAACCGATGGCAGGCTTTTATCAGTTAATATCGCTGTGTTTTTAGTCAGTGATAATAAACTCGACATCATCACTACAGAAACAACTGCAAAAACCAGAAATACGGCTAAGTAACTCAACCCAATTTTCTTTACTACACTTAAATCTTTAATACTCATCAATGAACCCACATTTATTCTAAAAATAACGCCATGACTAATGGCACATTACCTACCTTAACAACCGAGGAGTGAGAATAAAAATCGTTACGCCCTTATTCATCGAGTGTAATATAGCCGAATATTGGCTAAATTAACATCAACTTAGCGTGAATTCGATACAGCAGTTCACTTTTAACTAGAATATGGTGGTATTTTCGTTAAAAAATAGAGTAAATACCTCAGTTGAATGAGGTTGTATAAAAAAACCATAATTTAGTGTCAATTGAGCAGCAGGGCGACCGCATGAGTGCCTAGTTTTTCACCGCCTGAGTAAAACCAGCACTTAATACTGCCTCTAGAATGGTTGTATTCATCATGCATCGCTTTTGCTTCCCAACAATGCTTAGCTTAGTTGGCTCTTCTCTGAGCATATTTAAGCTCATATGACGCAAGCAAGATAGATTCTCCGCTCCATGGTCTTTGTATATCTGGCACGCATCCTCATTCATACTGACATCAAGTACCCAATGCATTGACTCTATATCCCAATGCTCTCTAACTGCCATCGCAGCTTGCTCTGCGCTTAGCACTTTGGAGCTGATATAGTAACGATATGATCTGCTCCAGTCAG
>NZ_JBFRVM010000217.1:0-2817 GCF_041475145.1 Vibrio sp. 10N.222.49.A3 | reverse complement strand
TGCAGTGAAAGTTGCACGCAGGGTTCTTAGGAGAGCGGCACCTGGTAACAGGTGTCGCTTATCCGACCAATTATTGTTTTGAGTTAATACTCCTCGCGATTTTGCAGATCCTAACTTTGCATACAAGAACTAATGTGGTTCAAACCTCATATGTGCATAGCTATTCAGGGGGCTGATTTGTCGTAGCAACCTGCAAAGCTGCTCTAGGACAAAAAGCGTGTTGGGGCCATCGCTCTATGTTAGTATTATTTCTAATTTAACCTCTCTAATGCATTGATAAATTAAGAAAATACGGCGATGAAAAAGAACTCTGACTTGATCCACTATTCAAGAGCTGGTGATATTTTTCACTACAGATGGGCAGTAAAGCGATGTTTAGAGCTATTAGACTTCAATACTGACTTGCAACACATCACTATCGAGGGGTCACAAGAATGTGGCTTAGCTGGCGAATGTGTTGTTGATCTAGCGGAGTATCGTCAATCTTCAAAGGGTGACCGACGTGTAGAATATTTCCAGTTAAAGCATTCGACTGTGCGAGCTGACACCCCATTTACACTGTCTGAATTGAAAGAAACTATTGAAGGATTTGCAAAGCGTTATTCTGAATTAACAAGATCCATACAAATTTTAAAAAACGTAAAATTTACAGTTCTTACAAATCGCTTAATTTCACGAAACTTTAAGAAATACATTGAGAAAATAGCTAGTGGTGAAAATGCCCCTGATGGATTTACGAAAACACTTGAAGAATATACAAATTTCAAGGGGCAGAAGCTCAAGCAATTTTGCGAATGCTTGCAGTTGTGTGATTCCGAAGGCAATTACGATGAACAAAAATACGATATTCACAAAGAGCTAGCTAAGTTATCTGTTTCAAAAAATATCCTAGATAGAGAAAAGCTGTTAGTAGCCAAAGTTTGGGAAAAAATCGAGCCGGGTCAATCTAATGTCATTAAACGAGAAGATATGCTTGAAGCTTTTGATGTAATAAGTTTCGATGACTTTTTCCCAGCTCCGCCACTCTTTGAGCCAATCGACAATTACATCCCTAGAGATGAACAAACCTGTATCGTTGCGTCTATAAAGTCGGCTACAACACACACTATTATCACTGCAAATGGTGGTGTAGGTAAGTCAATTTTAAGTAGTAACCTCTTTACCGAATTCAATGAACCATCAATCGTAATAGCATATGATTGTTTTGGGAACGGAAGTTACCGTAGAACAAGCGCTAAACGGCATGAAGCCAAATACGCTCTTACTCAGGTGATCAACACGCTTGCAAAAGAAGGTTTATGCGATCAGATAATACCAACTAGAAACGAACCAGATGAGCACTGGATTAAGGCATTTTTGAACAGAATTAGAGAAGTTTGTACTACACTATCAGCGCAGGATGAAAGTGCTTTTTTAGTATTAATCTTTGATGCCGCAGACAATGCTGAAATGGCTGCTGAAGAACACGGGGGGACGTGTTTCGTCAGCCAACTTTTAAAAGAAGTGGTGCCTGACAATTGTAGATTGGTGTTTACGTGTAGACCAGAGAGATTAGATCTTCTCGACCCACCGTCTTCCATTAAACCAATCCAACTATCTCCGTTTTCAAACGATGAAACGCTTGTCAATTTACAAGCTAAGTATTCGGCTTCAACTATAGAACAAGCTACTGAGTTTAATCGCTTAACAGGCGGAAACCCGCGAGTGCAATCTAATGCACTATCATTAAAAATATCTTCGTTGAGCAACCTGTTGCTGTCTTTTGGTTCGAAAGTATTAACTGTTGAAGACTTAATAGAACGGCAATTAGAAGAGTCAATTTTTAGAATTAAGGATGAGTTTCCTAAAAACTATCGTGAGAGCATAGACAGTATCTGCATAGGGTTGGCTGTGTTGCCACCATTTGTGCCAATAGCAGTTTTAGCGAAGGCGGCTAATGTATCTACGGACTCAGTAAAAAGTTTTATAGCAGATTTAGGCCACCCGCTATGGCAAATTGATGACACCGTTCAATTTAGAGATGAACCAACTGAAAAGTGGTTTCAAGATAACTACTCTACAACTCCCGAAAAAATATATTCGTTTGTAAACGCGATTAAGCCACTTGCGACAGAATTTCCGTATGTTTCAGAGTCACTTCCTTTACTATTACTAAAAGCTGAGCAGTTAGACGAATTGGTGGAGCTAGCGTTATCTGAGAATTTCCTCCCTTCAATCAGTTCTTTTGATGATAATCAAGTGAAAGTGCAAAGATTACAGTACGCATTTAAAGCTGCTCTAAAGACCAACCGGTTATATGAAGCGGCAAAACTGGCGCTGACCGCTGGTGAAGAGATTGCTGGGAATGACCGCCAAATAGATATTTTAACAAATAATGTAGATCTTGCTTCTTTGTTTTTATCTCCTGGGCGCATACAAGAACTTGCTCATAGAAAAGAGTTAAGTGGTAGCTGGGATGGTTCAGAAACTGTATTCGCAGCATCTTTACTGTCGAGTGTATCCGGTTTGAAAGGTGAGGCCTATAGTTACTATAGATCTGCTGTACATTGGCTTCGCCGTTATTTTCAAAAACGTAACGAGGCAAAAGATGAGAAAGAAAGGTTTAATGAAAAACTAGAAGATATTGAAATCGTAGAATTAGCATTGGCACTATATCGAATTAAAGGCTGGAAAAAATGTGCTGACTTCTTACTCTCTTGGAGCCCATCTTCGTGTATATATAGGATTACTTCTAGATGTACGGAAAGGCTTATTGATGCAGGAGACTTTGAACATATAGAAAAGATGGCAAACTACGGTATGATCTGCTCCAGTTAG
>NZ_JBFRVM010000216.1:0-14173 GCF_041475145.1 Vibrio sp. 10N.222.49.A3 | reverse complement strand
TCCTGCCAGAGGGGGGTACCCTACAATGAAAAGTAATTTACAAAGTGCTCATTAGTAAAATAGAATAAAAAGACTAATATTATACTGGTGTTAAAAATACGTTATCGTTGGGCCTCATTCTGTCATAAAAATCCAATTATCGGACGAATCGTTCATGTCTTTGTTATGTTGGTAGCGGTAGCTTCTATCGTACTTCCATTGATGTCAAAAGACGCAACAACGATCTTAGTTTCATTGTGTGTTGCACTAGTATGTTTCGTGTTGTTTGTCTTCTTTGCACTGGCCGACAAAATGCGTTCAGGAATGCACTAATCAACTAAATATCCGCCAAGCATTCTCTTTTCTAAACTTCATTATAAAATGCATGCGGCCAAATACGGAAAAGCCCAAAGTTATTAACTTTGGGCTTTTCTTCTAACTGCTGTGGTTAATTACGACCGAGTGATACGGCAACCGAGTTTTACAGCGTTATATGCAGAATTAGAAAATCAATCAGGCATCACAACAATACCCATGGTTTCAAGCAACTGCTCTTGTTGCCAAGCGACAATCTTAATCCCTGTCGTATCCACTTTGCGAGGGTCTAACCCTTCTAATTCCGCATGACACAAGTTAGCCCCCTGCATACTGAATTGCCCCCATACATCTTCGGAGAACACGCCTCGGCTGAGATCAGACTCTTTCAGTGACGCACCGCCAAGGTAAGTCCCTATCCAACGGTTTTCAAACAGCTCACACTTTTCCAAGCAGGCCTGCTCCAAGTTGGCGTATGACAGGTTACAGCCCGTAATATACGCAGAGCAAAAGTACATCCTATTGCTTACTTGATTGGCAAAGTTAGCACGAGTAAAATTCGCTCCTTTTAAATCGCATTCACGCAGCTCAATCCCATAGCAATTCGCATTACTAAAGTTCGCCATCGCCAACTGGCAATTCTGGAAACTTGCGTCTCGTAAATCGGCAATATCAAAGTGGCACCCCTCAATATCGCCTTGTTCAATAAACTTACAGTTAATAAACGTTGCATCACGTAAGTTCGAACGTCTGAAATCACAACGGATAAACGTACAGGCCGTAAATGTAAGCTCTGATAGATCTTGCTGAGCAAAACTGTGCTGATGATAAGTGCTGTTATTAGTGTCCATTTAACCCCCTAAAGAAATCAAGCTAAGACTACCATTGTGATCTTAAGAAAACATCAAATTAAAAACCAACAAAAACAGCAACTTAAAACACCCTAATTTGGCCATTCTAAGGCACCAAACGAGCCATTTAAGGTTGTTATTTTCGTTTTATGGCATGCGCTTATCTTGAAAATAGTTTTGTCGCTTAGAAGTGGGGGGAGATTAGACACAACGAGAAGATCATCATATGTCAGCATAAACTTGATGCCATAGCCTATATAGATATCTTCGCTTGATACTTAGTCTTTCGAAAACCTTAGCTTATATCGATAGGCTAAAACTAAAAGATGATTTTTATTAGTAAAGTCAGAAAAATGGGGAGGCCAAGATCAAAAAATGGCCGCTTGATGCGACCATTTTATAACTCTTTAAACTTTTTCTTAGCTAGACAATTTAAAACTACGTTAGCTCTTGACTACGTTTGCAATGCCTTCAAGCTGTAGAACTGGGGCTGCGTCGATGTCTTCGGCGTTCATCATTGCAGACACACGTTGCATCGAAGAAAGCAGTAGGCTTTGCTCCCATGCTTCTAAATTTTGGAATTTTTTAACAAAGTTATCTTGTAGCGGTGGTGGCGCATTGTTAAGTAGCTCTTGACCTTTTTCAGTCAGATTTGCGTGTACTTTGCGGCGATCTGACGAGCTGCGAACACGTTGTACGTAGCCGTTCAATTCCAAGCGATCGATGATCGTCGTTGTCGTCGCTTGACTCACATTAGTTTGATTAGACAATTCTTTGATCGTCACATTACCCATCTCTTGGATTGCGCGCATTAAAATCAATTGAGGGCCCGTCAAACCATACTCTTTACTCAGCTTTTTCGAGTGTAAATCGATAGCGCGAATAATTTGGCGAATAGCGACCAAGATTTCGTCATGTTTATCCAAGATGCAGACCTTTGTACTAATATACTGTGAGTGACTTTACAGTGCCGGGGCGATGAGATTTCCAAACTGAACAGCTTAGGATCGCTCGAATTACACTGTAAATTGATAATTTACTTCATTGATTTTTCCGCATTGTACTGATGTTAATACTATTCTCAATCTTTTCTATACCACTAAACTTGCGTGGTACGGCACTTTTGCCTAATGAAGGGGGAATCAAAGCTTCAATGAAGACAAAAATAATGAGTCAGAGAATACAAACTCAAAGAATAATATATTTTAATAATCATAGAGGTAGAGAGATTTAACCCTCTCCACCCAATAAAAAACCAGCCTCAATAGCTAAGCTTAAAAACGAAATTTTACGCAGCGGTATTCATCTGAAAGTTACCAGTAAGCGCATTATAAAATTCACTGTTATCCAAAATACCGATCAGTTTATTGTCTTCCACCAGCAAAATCGGGTGATTACTTAGCTGTTTCAGTTTAATCGCATCGCGCATGCCAATCTCTGGGCTTGCCACTACAACACTCGATGCGCTGATTGCCGTCAAATCGTCAGATTCGTTCCACTCAACAAGCGCTAAAGTCGATTCACCTTTTACCGATAACGTACCTTCACTCTGCTCAATCCATAAGTCTTTAGCATCACAGATCTTCCAGCTTTCATCTTCTTGTTTCAAAGAATCCAGAGGCTGCATCAACGAACGACCTTTGAGTACGTTCAACGGGTTAGTATGTGCGACAAAATCTTTCACGTATTCTGTTTTTGGCGTGAGTACGATCTCTTCAGGCTTACCGTGTTGAATCAATTTACCTGATTCCATGATCGCAATGTTATTACCAATCTTCAGTGCTTCATCCAAATCATGGCTCACGAACAGAATCGTTTTGTTAAGCTTGTTTTGTAATAGAATTAGCTCATCTTGCAACTGCGCACGAATCAACGGATCAAGCGCTGAAAACGGTTCATCCATAAGAAGAATGTCAGTATCCATCGCAAATGCACGTGCCAAACCAACACGTTGCTGCATACCGCCCGATAGTTCATGCGGATACTTGGTTTCCCACTCTGCCAAACCCACCATTTCAAGCTGTTCACGCGCTTTAGCACGACGAACATCTTTTGCGACACCTTGCATTTCAAGGCCAAACGCCACGTTATCTAACACGTTTAACCAAGGCATTAGGGCAAATTTTTGGAACACCATTGAAACGCGGTGAGTGCGAAGGTGACGTAAGGTCGCTTCGTCACACTGTTCACCTAAATCAACCAGCTTATCGCCATCTTTGATTGCCAATGAACCACGGCTGATCTCATTCAAACCGTTTACTGCACGAAGCAAAGAAGATTTACCTGAACCCGATAAACCCATCAGCACACAAATCTCGCCTTCTTCAACCGTCAGCGACACATTGTCTACGCCAGCGACTTGGCCAGTCTCATCAATGATCTCTTGGCGAGTTTTACCTTGGTCGAGCAGTTCAAGCGCTTGCTTCGGCTTATCACCAAACACAACATCGAGGTTTTTAATGGTAATCGCATCCATAGTCTTTGGGTCCTTAGAGATAGACATGATTAAGCTTCCTTCTGGTTTGGTGTTTTGCACAAGCGATCAAGAATGATAGCGACTAATACAATCGCTAGCCCGGCTTCAAAACCTTGTGAGATGTTCACTGTGTTCAATGCGCGAACAACAGGTTTACCAAGCCCGTCAGCACCGACAAGAGCAGCGATAACCACCATCGAAAGCGACAACATAATACATTGAGTTACACCTGCCATAATGCTTGGTAAGGCTGCCGGTAATTCCACTTTCATCAGCAATTTCATGCGGCTTGCACCAAACGCTTTACCCGCTTCAATCAACTCTTCAGGCACTTTGGTGACGCCTAAGTAGGTCAAACGAATTGGCGCGGCAATAGCGAAGATGATGGTCGAGATTAAGCCAGGAACGATGCCCAAGCCGAATAAAACCAAAGTCGGAATCAGATACACAAACGTTGGAACCGTCTGCATTAGATCAAGAATGGGTCTAAGCACCGTATATAACCAAGGGCGATGCGCGGCCATAATGCCAACTGGAACACCAATTAATACGGAAATCGTTGTCGCTGCAAATACCAGGACAAAGGTTTCCAGCATTTCTTGCCAGTAGCCAAGGTTTAAAATAGTCAGCAAAGCTGCAACCACGAAAATCACAAGCGAGGGTTTACGGTGTAAATACCATGCAATCGCCGCGGTCATCACGATTGGTAAAGCCGGTGGCATCCACTTAAATACATCGACTAAAAACATAATGACGGTTTCTAGAAAAATCGAAATAGCGTCAAAGAATCCTGCTGCATTGATTGTTAGCCAATCAACACCCGCTTCCATCCATTGACCAACAGGGATTTTGTTTTCCATAATAAAATTCACAATATTGCCTTTTATTATGGGTGGGCTACTTCAAACCAATAGACAATTGGCAAGCCCACCTTTTTTATTTATAGAGCTTTGATAAATAGATCGATAGGTAGGTAAAACTAAGCTTTAACTTGTTTTAGGTATTCAGTAACCGCTTGAGTCGCTGATTCACCTTTATGCGTTTTTACGTTGTCTAACCAAGTTTCAACTTGTTGAGGGTTATTGTTCAACCATTGTTGAGCCGCTTTCTCTGGCTTCACTTTTTGGTTAAGAATCTCTTCCATCAACTGGTTTTCCATCTCTAGAGTGAACTCTAGGTTTTGCAGAAGTTGACCGACGTTTGCACACTCAGACACGTAGTTTGAACGAACATTGGTGTAAACATTTGCGCCGCCGTAGTTAGGGCCGAAGAAGTCGTCACCACCTGATAGATATTCCATCTCAACATTGCTGTTCATTGGGTGCGGTGCCCAACCTAGATAAACGATCCACTGGCTACGACGAGCAGCACGAGATACTTGCGATACCATGCCCGCTTCACTTGATTCCACTAGGCTGAAATCTTTCAAGCCAAACGCGTCGGAATCAATCATTGATTGGATTAAGCGGTTGCCATCGTTACCCGGCTCGATGCCGTAGATGCGGTCTTTAAATTTGTCGGCATGTTTTGCTAGGTCGGCGAAGCTTTTTACGCCAGAGTCGTACACATATTTTGGTACAGCTAGCGTGTATTTTGCGCCTTCAAGGTTGGCACGCACTGTCTCAACCGTTCCCGCTTCGCGGTACTTAGCGATGTCGCCTTCCATAGTTGGCATCCAGTTACCTAGGAATACGTCAATATCGCCGTTCGCCATTGAAGAGTAAGTAACCGGTACTGAAAGCAGGTCGGTTTTGGTTTTGTAGCCTAGGCCTTTCAGTAGCTCTGAAGTGACAGCCGTTGTTGCGGTAATGTCTGTCCAACCAACATCAGCGAAGCGTACGTTTTCACATTGTTGTGGTTCAACAGAAGCGTTAGCACCAAATGCAAATGAGCTGATGGCTAGTGCTGTTAACGTTTTTGTCGTCACGTTCTGAATATTTAGAGTCGTCATAATGGTTCCTTTTTATCTTTCCTTTTGCTGCTCGATATCAACACCGATAGAGAGCAATTCTTCTGACTTTTGACTAATTAGTTTTGTTATTTTTTGCTTGTTACTTGTTGTTTTTATTCTTTGCTGCTTTTTCTATTTTTTGTCCAATAACAGAGGCTTACGCTTCTCGTACTGGCTTATTGATTCTTTGTATTTCTTCCCACTCCGGTGCTATCCATACAAGAACGTTTTGCTCTTTTAGAACGGGCTTGCCCAAAATCAGGTCCGAGGCACGCTCAGCAACCATAATGGTCGGTGCGTTCAAGTTACCGTTTGGAATAACAGGGAAAACAGACGAGTCGACCACGCGCAGATTATCAATACCGCGAACACGACACTCTTCATCAAGTACCGCCATTGGGTCGTTATCTGAACCCATTTTGCAGCCACAAGAAGGGTGATATGCACTTTCAACGTTCTGCTTAACCCATTCGTCAATTGCTTCATCGGAGGTAATGCTTAGACCCGGCTGAATCTCTTCACCACGGTAAACATCCATCGCAGGTTGCGACAAAATCTCACGCGTCAGACGAATACAATCGCGCCAATCTTGGCGATCTTGTTCGGTCGAGATGTAGTTGAAAATGATCTCTGGCTTGGCATGTGGGTCAGCAGAAGTGATCGCTACCGTACCACGACTTTCTGGCTTATTAGGCCCAACATGAACTTGGAAACCGTGACCATCAAAGGCCGCTTGCCCGTCGTAACGCATCGCTGCTGGCAGGAAGTGGTATTGAATGTTTGGCCACTTCAATCCTTTGCGAGAGCGAATAAACGCACACGATTCAAAGTGGTTAGTAGCACCCAAACCTTTGCGAGTCAGAATCCATTCCGCGCCAATCATGCCTTTGCTGACTAAGCCCAACTTGCTGTTGAGCGTGATAGGTTCGTTACAGTGATATTGGAAGTACACTTCTAAGTGATCTTGTAGGTTTTCACCGACGCCGCTCAGTTCGTGTTTCAGCTCAACACCCGCCTTTTCAAGCACCGCTTTCGGGCCGATACCAGAAAGTTGCAGCAGTTGAACCGAGCCAATAGATCCCGCAGAAGAGATCACTTCTTTGTTCGCCACGGCAACTTGGGTATTGCCTGACTTTTCAAACTCGACACCAACCGCTTTCAAGCCTGATTGACCTTCTGAGTCTTGTGCTTCAAGTAAGAAACGACGCGCCACGATGCCTTTTTTCAAGGTAAGGTTTGAACGCTTCAATGCACGACGTAGATAAGCGTTAGAGGTTGAGGCTCTAACACCCTTGTCTACCGTCATATGCATGGTGCCGAAGCCTTCTTGCTGGTAGCCGTTGTAATCTTGTGTTTCTGGGTAACCTGCGTCTTTACCTGCATCAATGAATGCTTGGTAAAGCGGGTTGAGCTCCATATCGTTACCGTTACAAGTGCCGACAGGGCCATTGTCGCCACGATATTCGTCACCACCTTTATTCCATGATTCAGCACGGCGGAAATAAGGCAAGCAAGCTTGGTAATTCCAACCAGCTGCACCCTCTTCTTCCCACTGGTCAAAGTCACAAGCGTGGCCACGAACATAAACCATGCCGTTGATCGATGAGCTGCCACCCAACACCTTGCCGCGTGGACAATGCAGTTCACGTCCATCAAGGCCCGGTTCTTGTTGGGTCTCAAATTGCCAAGCGTACTTTTCAGTATTCATCGGGTAAGAAAGCGCAGTCGGCATTTGGATAAAAATACTCTTATCCGTACCACCCGCTTCCAATAATAAAACGCTATGTTCACCGCTTTCCGTTAGCCTATCCGCTAACACACAGCCGGCCGAACCCGCGCCGACGATAATATAATCGTAGCGTTGTTCCATGTTTTGATTTCCCTGAGATGAGTCAGTAGGGCTCGCTCTGTTAAGCTAACCCATAAAATTGAGTGTTACGCGTTAGGCATAAGGGCTGGCGTAGTCGCCAAGTTCAATAAGAATGCTCTTAGTCTGCGTATAGTGGAGTAGAGTCTCTGGCCCGTTTTCACGGCCAACCCCTGAAAGTTTGTAGCCACCAACAGGCATTTCTGCAGGTGAGTCACCCCATGTATTAACCCAACAAATACCCGCCTGCATTTGATGAATAACACGGTGAGCGCGAGAAAGGTTTTGCGTGAATACGCCAGCAGCAAGGCCGTACTTAGTATCGTTAGCACGACGAATCACATCGTCTTCGTCCGTAAACTTCAACACTGACATTACAGGGCCGAAGATCTCTTGCTGAACGTGAGGCATGTCGTCATGACAATCTGTGAATACCGTAGGAATAACAAAGTTGCCGTTTGCTAAGCCGTTGTCCGTCACTTGATAACCGCCAGTCAGCAGAGTTGCACCCGACTGTTTAGCCAGTTCAATTGCTTCAAGGACTTTTGAAAGGTGTTCTTTAGAAATCAACGCGCCGATCTGAGTCTCCATATCCATCGGGTTACCAATGATCAGCTTCTCAGTGCGTGTTTTAAGTTGGTCGATAAATGCGTCGTAGATATTTTCGTGTACATAAACACGAGTACCGTTAGTACACACTTCACCTTGGGTGTAGAAATTAGCGACCATTGAAGCCGACACCGCATCGTCCAATTTCGCATCATCAAAGATGATCATTGGTGATTTACCGCCGAGCTCCATCGTTACAGACTTGAGTGTTTTAGCACTGTCTGACATTACCGCTTTGCCCGTACCAGTTTCACCTGTGAAAGACACTTTAGCGATGTCGGGGTGAGCCGTGAGCATTTGGCCGACACGGTAATCGCCCTGAACTACGTTAAACACGCCATCAGGAAGACCTGCTTCAGTAAAGATCTCAGCAAGCTTGAGCGCCGTTAGCGGCGTTTCTTCTGAAGGCTTGAAGATCATCGCGTTACCCGCAGCGAGTGCTGGAGCCAATTTCCACATTGCGATTTGGATAGGGTAATTCCACGCGCCAATGCCCGCACAGATACCTAGCGGTTCACGGCGTGTGTAGAAAAATTGAGATTCACTAAGAGGCTGTTGATCGCCTTGCAGCGTAGGTGCTAGCCCTGCGAAATACTCAATAACGTCGGCGCCAGAAGCCACATCGACTTCGATCGCTTCTTGTAATGGCTTGCCCGTATCGACAACCTCAAGGTTCGCAAGGTCATTATTTCGAGCTCTAAGTATCTCTACCGCCTTTAAAAGAATGCGGCTGCGTTCTACGGCTGTCATTGCTGACCATACCGCAAACCCGCGCTTCGCCGATTCAATCGCATTTTCGACGTCAGCTGAAGAAGCTTGGCCAAGCGTTGCGATAGGTTCGCCGTTTGCAGGGTTAATGCTGACGAAAGTTTCGCCTGAGGTAGCGTCAACCGCTTTACCATCGATGTATAACGAGTTCATTTCCATTTGATCTTCTGACTTAATTATTGTTGTTAGACTCTATCGGTCTATGTATTTGTGAATGCATATCGTTGTTGAGAGCGAGCCTTTTGAGCTCACTCACTAGAATTTTTGATGAATCATTAATCACGCTGACACGAGTAAAACGTAAGCTGCTTGTCTAAGTAGTCATTGATGATTGCACGAGCTTTATCAGCGTTAATGCCTTCAGGATTGAGCGTCCCTCTCAGCCAGATGCCATCAATTAATGATGCGATGCCGTGTGCGACCAATTCTGCTTGATCAGGTTGAAAAATTGATTTTAATTCAATAAGTAAGTGAGAAATCAAACGCTTTTCATTCACGCGCTGAAGACGCTTGAGTTGAGCGTCATGCATCGAATAAGACCAGAATGCGAGCCATGTTTTCGACACTTTATTTTCCGCTTGATAGCCTTCGAAATTACCGTTAATGATAGCGTTAATCCTTTGCTGGTGAGCATCAGCAGGGAGCGCTTTTAATTCTGTTGTTACGGTATTCGAAAGTTGACGCAGTATTTCTCGCATGGTCTCTTCAAGCAGGCCATGTTTCCCACCAAAATAGTGATTAATGATGCCAGTGGAGACTCCCGCCTCTTTGCTGATCAACGCAATACTCGCAGCATGTAAACCCACTCGATCAATCACCGTCATGGTCGCTTGAACAAGCTGTGGTTTACGTATGTCAGGCATCCCAACCTTGGGCATTTTTTAGTCCTTCTATTTTATATTGAACGTTCAGTTAAGTATAAAATGACAGAAAAGTAGTTAGGGTTCAAATGATTATTTAAAACAAACTCGTAACAATACAGCACTCGAAGTACAATAAATCATTTTAAAACAATCAGTTAAATATCATTTAGACCGCTAAATGAAATCATTAAAGATTTGAGGTGTGATGGTTACGGGTCAAAAGTTTTTGCTTAGAAAGAGCAAAAAATAAATCAGTAGGAATCCGTGTAGACACTTTTTTGGGGGAAGTTGAAAGGTAGTATCAATAAGTCTTAATACTGAAATTTAAGACAAGGAAATCTGCACTCAACAAAGTAACGAATCAAGACATGAACAAAAAAGGCCGATAATGACAGAGCCATCATCAACCTTTGCGGAGTCGTTATTGCTACTTTCTTTGACTACTCAATACGTGTAATGAAACCGTACTTATCAGAGTCTGCTTTAGTCATCCAGTGCTCACCAGCAGCAGGTGCAGAATCTAAAGTGAAGATATAGAAATCGATCCCTTTCTCTCCCATCACCTTTTGAAAATAGGTCGCTTGCTGACGATGGCTCTCATTGGCGTATGGGAATTCTTTGGCCGTTTTATTCCCTTCAGCCCAACTATGCACACCCACCTGCTTATTCAGTTCAATGGCCTTGGTAGTATCAGCGCGTTGCAAAATACGTGGGTTGCCAGCAGCGAATAGATCCGTACCACCCGAAAAAACCGAACCCGTTGGAGTCACAACCGTCGTCATCTTGTTGTTATTGATCATACGCCCGGTGTACATGTTGATTTCGTCATCAGCACTGCCGCCAATATGATTGGTAAACTTCAACGTCATCTCACTGCCTCGGTATAACTTCACGATATCAAAAAGCTGAGAATAAGTTGATGCGCCGAGAGTGGAAGTAATGCGCTCAACAGCGCCTGTCTCGTTAAGCACATCGCGGTAAAAAGCGTTGAAGGCAAACGATGTGGTAATGGTGACTTTATTACCATTTTTGGTTTTACTCAGAATCGTCGAACCTAGGCTCGTTACGTATTGCGACAACTCGTTTTGGTATTCAAGCTTAACGGAGACTTTTTTATCCTTCGTCATTGCTTTTATTGACGTAGTATCATTAGAAGTAAAACGTTGTGCTGCATCACAATCAAATAGGTCCAAGCCCTTGCTCTCTGTATAGATACCACAGCTATCAAACCCAGCATCAGGAAAGTACAGATCAACGCTTTGACCTAAGCCATCCAAAAGCCTAATCACTTTTTGCTTATCACTAATATCTTCAGCAAACTGAATTTTTTCATACAAAACACCATCGTAAGAGAGCTTCATAGCCTCTTCTTGGAGCTCTTGCCTCTCTTGATACAATTCACCAAGTTTAGCCGAAGAAAATACATAGTCAGCCTTCGGTTTCTTTTGCGAAATGGTGGTTGATTGTCCCGCGTTTGAACTTGAATTACAGCCAGCCAAGAGAGCCAAAGGTAACGCTAGCAACGTATTTCGATAGTACTTCATACCATTATTCCCCAAAATTTTGATTGGAGAAATTCTATTGGTTAACAATTAAATTATCTGTCGTGCGAATGTAATAGAATGTAGATTTTTTTGAACGTTGTTTTTTATTTTTCGATTAAATAAGAAATCGGCATTGAACTAGCATGGAAAGTGTTTAATCATTCGCATCAGGAATTTCTTCTTGACGCATTTGTGATTGATATGCAACAGCAGGAGCCGCCAAAATTAAACGCACTCACGTAATTTCAACAAATTAAACGCACAACAAGGCTGATAACGGAATGACAAAACCTAAAATGATCATCGTTGAAGACGATTTAAAACTTCAGCAAATGCTAAAGGATTACTTTGTAGCACAAGACTTTGAGGTCACCGCGTTAGACGATGGCAGTGATGCAGTGCAAACCATCCTTGACGACCAACCTGATATCGTGCTGTTGGATTTAATGCTTCCTGTAACCGATGGGCTTACAATCTGCCGACAGACACGTACACACTTCAAAGGTAGAATCTTAATGCTCACCGCCAGCGATGACGATTTTGATCACGTTGCTGGTTTAGAGACAGGGGCCGATGATTATGTCACTAAGCCAATAAAACCACGAGTTCTGCTAGCAAGAGTCCGGTCACTATTGCGCCGACAGGAAACCGATACGTCATCAGTCGATGACTCAGGCACCCTTCAATTTGATCAACTCATTCTGAAAAACACCTATAAAAAGTGTGAGCTTTCAGGCGCGGTTTTATCACTGACAGACAGTGAGTTTGATTTACTTTGGCTGTTAGCATCCAACCCTGATACCCCGCTGTCACGTGATTACTTAACTCAAACGCTGCGCGGGATCGAGTACGACGGGATCGATCGGACGATTGACAACAAAGTAGTACGTTTGCGAAAAATACTTGGTGACGACAAAGCACCAGCAGAGAAAATTCAAACCATTCGCGGAAAAGGTTACTTATTTGTTTCGACCGCCTGGCATTAACCGCGCTCAGTACGGGCGCAATGAAAGAGAGCGATTATGCGACGTATCTATTTGGAGTCCCTACTAGGGCTGTTAACTTGCTTTATTGTTGGTCTTCTCGCCTACGAAATTTGTGTCTATCAGCTCAATACCGACTATGAATATATATTGCAAGATTACGAAGCAACGGCCCACCAACAGCTCCTAGAAAACATCGCGAATAATCAGGGCCTCGAAGCCGCTCATCAAGCCATAAATCAGTTTGTTGACACCTCCCGCAATACCCTCATCACATTCAAATCGAATGATGAAGTACCGACTCCAGTTTCTGAATTCTTTACTGCTAACCCCAACGTATTTATTTTTCACGACGACTATCGGGAGTTATGGTTTCGCTTAGCTAACAGTGAAAACATCTATCATTACCTGCCCAACGACGACACGCTCGTTCGACAAAAAATAGAGCTCGAAGATGACCTTATTTGGGTATTCTTTATCGCGAGCTTCATCGTATATGGCCTGGGTCATCTGTTGATTATTTTCCGCAGAGTTAAGAAGCTTGAAAATGCCACATTACGCTTCTCTGAAGGCGACCTCTCTTCGCGAGCTGAAACATCAGGCGGCAGTGCAATTGGAACTCTGAATAAATCCTTTAATCTGATGGCCGACCGAATCCATAGCTTGATCGAGAGTAATCGTTCGCTCACCAATGCGGTAGCTCACGAACTGCGAACTCCAATATTTCGAATTCAATGGCAAGCAGAAATGCTCAAAGACACGCCACTCAACGAGGGGCAGCAAGATACTATCGAGAGCATTGTTGAAGACACAGAAGAGATGGAAAAAATGGTCGATGAGCTACTATATTACGCAAAACTCGACAGTTGTGACCTAGATAACTTACAACAGCCATTAGAGATAAGAGATTTTCTCGATCACGCAATGAGTCGTTGGAACAAAGAGACGGAACTTAATATTGACCTATCCTTACCAGAAAAGCCTCATTTGATATTAGCAGATGATACGCTGCTCAATCGCGCGTTAGATAACCTAGTACGTAACGCGATGAAATTCGCACGCTCACAAATTTCGATAGAAGCAAGCGTGCACCACGATATGCTACAAATCGCCGTGCATGACGACGGTGACGGCGTAGCAAAAGAGCACCGTTCTCGCCTATTTGACCCATTTTACGTTGGAGATAAAGCGCGTAACAAAACCAAGAGTGGTCATGGTCTAGGGCTTTCTATCGTCAATAAGATCTGCGCTCAGCACGGTGCGACAGTCCTAGTTGCACAAAGCAACACCTTAAAGGGTGCCGTATTCACTATGACCTTTCCACTGTGTAACGGTTCGGCTGACAAACCCATACAGTAACGACCAATCATCTCTGGAATAATGTTCAACATCAACCGAAGGGGAGCTATATATCTCCTTCAAAGCAGACAACAATCGTTCACCTTAACTAACGTGAGTTAAATTTTATCTCTGGAGATACACATGAAAAAATTAATGATCATCGCGGCACTATCACTTGTAGCAACAGGTTGCGCTCAACAAACTTTCGTAATGGCCCCTCAAGAGAGCGAAGCAACAGCACCAACAACTGAAAAGTCACACCACTTTTTCATCAACGGTCTAGCGCAGAAAAAGCAAATTGATGCAGCTAAAGTATGTAACGGTATCGACAACGTTGCTAAAGTTGAAGTTCAAGAGACATTCGTGAATGGTTTACTAGCAGCCGTAACTTTTGGTATTTATACACCACGAGAAGCACGCGTTTACTGCAAAGCTTAACTCGTCGTTATTTGTCCACGAACCAACTGACGACACCAAAAATTTGGTCTTGGAAGCTTCTACCTGACATTAACGTTAACGCTACAGAGTAGTGTTAGTGAGTAGTCGCTTATATTGGGCGAGAAATTACACCCAATTGAGAAGCTAAAACTAAAAAACCGCCCACAGAGGGTAATGCCGATCAGTTA
>NZ_JBFRVM010000215.1:0-4141 GCF_041475145.1 Vibrio sp. 10N.222.49.A3 | reverse complement strand
ACTTCTGGTGCAGATCAGTAAGCACAATCCTAGTTTCATTATCGCTATCACTTCAGAATTGATGAAAGTGGGGAAACCCTCTCCTAGAGCTTGCCTAACTCGCTGCCTAAATCAAATTATTAAGCCGAAATCTAAGTTAGATAAACCTTCTGAATCTTTTCACAACACCGGTTTTACAGCCGATGCATACTTATCATTTTTTGAAGCCTGTTTAATTCATGACTTGCCTATCGCGAATATTCGAAGGGGGGTTAATTATTACTTCAATTTCCCCATGTGCTATCGTGTTGCTGATGATCATCAATATGATGGTGCAAGGGAGAGCCTTCTACGCTACTTATCTATTCATGCAGCACTCAAAGGTGATTTTGATTTAAGCTTGGATAATTATATTCCTAGTAGCTGGAGTAGTAAGAATGATTCTTATGAAGCCAAGAGAGAGTTAGAGCGAGCTAAAGAGCAAGTTGGTAAGCTTTTACCTTGGTATATGGTAAGAGCTAAAGTTTTATCAGGTATAGACATAAACTTAAAAAAAGAGCATGAATCTGCAAACAATATATCTTCAAAAATAGGATACAGCTCTTATCGGGAATATGAACCAGTGCCTTTCGAAATTACAAAGGCAAAGTTTGAAAACATCCTGTTTTGTAACTCTGACTTCTTAGAAGAACAAGCTCTGTTCGTAAAAAATTACAACGACAATAAACTCAAAGTATCTTTTGTTGATGATTTCTATTTTCTTAGAGCTAGTTGTAGGAACGATAAGCTTCTTGAGCTAAGTGAGTCAATAGAAGAACATTGTTATTCATCTTTAAGAAACTATGACTATGACGAATCTCCAGAGTCGCGTTCAGAGCACTTTATTAAATTATCAAGAGCAGTCCTTTGTGTCGGCAGAGATGATGCCGCGTCTTATTTTGATGAGGCGCTAAACAAAGCATTAGACTTTGGAGAAGAAGGTGTCATTCGTTGGGAGGCATTAACATCAATTGCTAAGCGCAGTTCACAAAGTGGGGTCAATAATCCAGCGCTTGCCCATCGCTATATGAGATGTGCAGAAATGATTGGTGATTCAGTTGCCAGAGAAAAATATTGGGATCGCAATGATGCTGTATCAACCTGTTTTCAACTTTCGTCAGAATCAACTTTCCCCATATTAAGTCGGTGGAAGGATAGAAACGTAGGTTGGCATGAAAGGCAAATATATGCTTTAGCGCATAATGCGGTAGACTCAGATCTTGCATCACCAGCTTCACTATGGTCATTGTCATCATTTTCTTGGGAATATGGACTTTTTGACTTTTTAAAGAAATGTCTTGCCAAAGACCATTCCAAGCATAACCAGCAACGAATGCTAGATGATTATGTTCGAGTTTTGAGAACACAAGGAATTGTCGGTGATAAGTGGATAGAGATACATAAATTAGCAACGCAATATAAGCTGGAGTGTATAACATACGATGAAGTTAAACGGCTCGCAGCGTCTTTAAAGCAAGATAGAGCTGGCTCTTTACCTAGTGTAATGAAAAAAGAAGAAACTGAAGAATATCAGTGGGATAAGCTTTACGGACAATTTGACTTGTCAACTGACGCTGGCTTCAGAGATGCATTCCAGTGCTATGAAAACCAAGGTTACCCAAGGAAATCCGAACAGTTTTGGCGGGGATGCTATAAAAAGATTACTTCACGAAGATTACGTTCATTCCTAGATGTAATTAGTCAGTCAGAACAACTAGATTTTTATGATCTTCGGTGGGCATTTGAAAATATCCCTGATGCATGGAAAAACAAGGTCTCAGTAGAAAAGTCTTGGAATGATTCAGTTAAGTATATTGCATCTAGGTATCCCACTAGATTCACTACGATTTATGAAAGAGACTATATGTTGAATAGTTTCTTCTTAAATGAAGGTACTAATGTAGCCATAAAAGAAGGCGTTATTAAGGGATTATCAAACTCGGTCGATATAGAATCAGCTAGTGCCTTGTTTAGTTTTGCTCATTACAGTGCTAGTAATCTAAACATAGCAGAAGCCCAAGAATTAATAGACTTTGGCTTATCTAGGCTTGAGAGGCACATCGAAGAAGATTATGCCGATGGTAGTTGGAATGATTCTATACAAGTCCCCAAAAATCTCTCTCATGCTTTAGTTTGTTATATATATGTAAATCTCGGTTCACCTCAAGCTGAGGAACGGTGGAGAGCTGTGCATGCTGTTCGTAGATTATACAAACTTAATTGCCAGCCTGAAATCAACTTGCTTATAGAATGTTGCAACGAGGGACTACCTAAATATTATGTTCCGACCAAGTATACGTTTTATAATTTACATGCCAAATTATATTTGCTCGTAGCATTAACTCGTTGTGCAAGCGAATGCACTAACTTATTGATAGATAATAAAAATTTGTTTTCTGAAATCGCTTTGAATAATGAGTGTGGAATATTGTTTAAATATTATGGAAAACAAATATGCTTATCGTTACAGCAATTTAGGCCAGATTGTTTCGACAGATCTACGTTTGAAAAGCTTCAAAAAGTTTGTGTGTCGCCACACTCTACAATTAACGAAAACAAATATCGCTATTGCGTGGATTCACCTTGGCATAAAAAAAATACATTAGGCGATCTCCAAGAAGTTTGGTTTGCTTATGACTTCGATAGATACTGGTTTGAACCGTTAGGTCGTGTCTTTGGTATTCCAAGTGAGCAAGTCGAAGATCTTGCTAAAGATGTTTTATTTAACCGCTGGGAAATGAGCTTTGAATCTTCACACATACCAGATTCAAGAGCAGACCTTTGGAAAAATCGTAGAAATTGGCATGACATAGAGAGTTCACGTTCGAGTTATCCTAAAATTGACAACTACAGGTTTTATATATCATATCATTTGATGCTTGAAGTTGCCTCCAAATTACTGGAGGCCATGCCAGTAATTCAGGGGGAGGATGATGACGTTAATTGTTGGGATGCATGGCTTAACAAGCACTTAATTCTTAATAAGAACGGTATACTACTATCTGAGCTTAGGGATCCTATACCTATTTACAAACCGGATTGGTTAAATGAAAAATATGATGAAGACTGGCCATGGCAAATAGTTGAAACAGACTTTATTGATCAGCTTATTGCCAAAGACAAATCATCCACTTGGCTTAACGTTGAGGGCTGCTGGGATGAATATAAGGATGGTAGAAACGAGCATATATCGTTCTCTACTATTTTGGTTCCTAAAGAGCTAAGTCAGTCGCTTTTACATACAACTGCTAACTTCGATAGTCATATTGGTGAGTGTTATTTATACAACTTTTGCGATTCTGATTACGATTATCAAAACAATCAAAAGTTTCGTTGCAAGCAATGGCTGATCGCAGATGGTGAAATCAATGATATTGAACCGAAAGACCCATTCTCTGGAATAATATACGCTCAGCCCTATAAATTAAGCCAATGCGTGACTGAGGTAATCAATGTGACTTACAGTGAGGATGAAAAGAGCTGTACTTTATTATCAGACCACAGCATATGTCTTGAAAATAAATACTGGAGTGAGGATAAGCCCAACGATCCAGATTTTTACATAAGCTCTGGCAGCCCTGCCTCAGCATCTCTTAACTTTTTAAAACTTATCTGTGACCAACTGGATGTGGATATTGCTATACAAGTAAATATTCAGCGAACTTTCAAAGGATCATACAGAAATAGGAATAAAGATGATGAACTCGGATACATACCAAGATACAGCAAAACCTTCATCTTATCTGGAGACGGAAAACTTAGAGACACAAGAAAAAGTTATCAATTTAGGTAAAAAACTCATCTCTAGCTTTCAAGAAAACGACCTAGATTATATTACAGCTTGGATGATTAATTACCTATCTGAGCAGATTCTTTTAGCTGAGAACGGAGATGAGGAAGCGAAGAAGCAATGCTTTAATATTATAATACAGCTTTGGGAGAGCCGCTCAGTATTTCCTGACGGTACGAGACCATTTGAAAACTTCGAGCCTATATTTAAGGCTTTAGATTCGCTTAGCCCAGAAACCGTGATGCCCCGCTATTTTTCAAATAGTTATGATGGTCAGGAAAATGAGCAACTGGGAGGTTCAACGTCTTGGGTTGAGCGTAAACGCGCCATAAA
>NZ_JBFRVM010000214.1:0-701 GCF_041475145.1 Vibrio sp. 10N.222.49.A3 | reverse complement strand
CGACCGCTAAGCATCAAGCAATAGCGAAAGACCTTCTGACTAGCTTGTATGGCCAATAACACGGACTGAGCGCCGCCCATCACGACTTTAAATATTAAAAGGGATCTATTATGTCTGTACTTGCTAACTACTCTAATCACAGCCTTTTCTCTGTCGAAGAAAAAGATATCTTGAACCATGCCGCGAGCATTTTAAAATCTAAGTTGTTTGTGTCAGAGCAGACGCCCCTCAATTCCCCTGAATTGGTGAAGTCATTTTGTCAGACTTCACTCGCCTCCAATGAAAGCGAAGTGTTTGGGGTGATATTTCTTGATAGTCAGCATCGAGTTTTACGCACAAAAGAGATGTTTAATGGCACCATTGACGCCGCCTCCGTTTACCCGCGTGAAGTGGTCAAAGAGTCACTGGCCACAAATGCAAGCGCGGTCATTTTTTATCATAACCATCCCAGCGGTGATGCCACACCCAGTCAAGCCGATCGACGTATTACTCGACGACTGACCGACGCGCTAGCCTTGGTTGATATTCGAGTACTCGATCACTTCGTGGTGTCTTTTGAAGATGTGGTGTCGTTTGCGGAGCGTGGTTGGATATAACGATTAGTTAGTGAAAAATGTCTCTCATTCACGCCTATTCTGGCGTGAATGACTTCGGTAACGTAATGCAGTAAACTAAAGACAACTAAATAAGGTTTCTATTAT
>NZ_JBFRVM010000213.1:0-2660 GCF_041475145.1 Vibrio sp. 10N.222.49.A3 | reverse complement strand
GTTGGGGTTCCTGTAACACCCCAACTAACTGCGGAATTCCGCATTATTTCACCCTTTTTAGTTCTTCTGTTTTCCCCTCAAATATCGAAACCCCTAAAATTGTATTGTGTGTGATTAAGTGTTGGAGACTCATTGCGATGCAGTACTTGTCGATTACAGCTAGCAAGTGATCTTTATCTTCATCAGGCAAGTTTTTCACTCGTTCTAGAGCCATTTCTATCAGTGGGTCAATGCTAGTGTTAGATACATCTAACAGCAAAGAGTTTGGCGTACAGTTTAGTGCAGTTGTTAATGCGTAAATTGTGCTCAGTTTGGGGTCTGTATCATTACGTTCAATTTTTGATATTTGCCCAAGCCTAATCCCGCACTTTTCAGCCAACTCTCCTTGGGTCCAACCTTTATCCCGTCTTAATCTCTTTAAATTATCGCCTATAGACATAATCATCTCGCATTTTTTATCTTGTAAGCTCAATTGTAACCCTATATATTTACCTCTCGTGATTAATTAACTCTACAGGGTTAGTTAATTTTGTTCTATAGGACTATTGACAGGTTTTTTTATTTGTTCTTTATTGACCAACTTTTCATGCAGCAGGATCACCACGAGGGGAACTTACCCCTTGTGGGTCGCCATGTAATTGAAAGGGTCGAGTTAGAAACTGGTGAGAAGTTACCACCATCAGTAAATCAAAAAATCCTAGAAGGATCTTTTAGCACAAAGCTAACTATTCGTTGCGATGGCACTCGTGTTCGAGTTGAAGGTAATCCATCTCGTTGGCAACGTGTCGATAATCTTTTTGGCCTTCAAACCATTGATGAGTGTGTGGCCGTTTATAACCACGTATTAGCTTTTTATGACTTGCCGCCATTTACTAAAAATACACGCTTTTCACATCGTCAATCTGCTGAAGGCCAAGCATCATCCTTGATAGGGAATGGCGCCGAAATAACACTTATTGATTGGACTAGAAATCACGCTGTAGGTCAGGGTAGGGAGCAATCATTTATTCGGGGGCTTTCATCCATGCAAATTGGCCGAGGTCGTAAACCAAAACTTTATCCTGATGGAAACACTTGTAACTGGGGGGAAGGTTCAACTTGGCAAATGGACAAGCTATACAGAAAATCTATTGAATTACAAAGGCACTTATTAAAAGCACAGAGGAAAAAAGGAGGCGTTGCGCCAGAAGTTTTACGATATGTCACCAAATTAATCGACTATTGCGAATCATTCGGCGTTGTACGTGAAGAACATAGCTTAAGACAGACACTACTTAAACGACATAATTTACAGTTCTACGGCAATGTGACCGAACAAGATTTTTATCAGCACTTACAAGACATCGAGAACGCTATGAAGACTATACACATCTCACATGATGAACATCAGAGTATTGCTCATCAACTTTTAGCATCAGGCTCCGTTGATACATTGCGCCAAGCAAATACCACTATGAGCTATTTTACAATGTGGCAGCATGGGACAGATTTGAGAGATATTTTAAAATCCCGTCAATTCTATGAGCACAAGGCTCGTCTTAAGGCTATAGGAATTGATATCGGTCAAAAATTTGATGTTAGTCGTATGTGTCCAACCTTAAAGCGTTCTGAAGTGATTGAAGTTCAGCCACTTGAGATCCCACCTTGGTACAAGATGCCAATTGTAGCCGAAACCAATATTTTACCTTTCAAAGCTTACGCATAGGAAACAGCATGTTAAAAATTGAAGTATTCAAAGAAGATGTAAAAATCACACCGAGAACCATGCCAGGGAAAGACGGCAAGCCACCACGTACTATCTATGAACAAGACGCTTATGTACATCTACAAGGTCGTTTCCCAACGCTTACCAAGGTTCAACTGGAAGAAGGTCAACCTGCTTATGAAGCCGGATTTTATACCTTTCATAGCTCTTCTTATATCGTTAATAATTTTGGCACTGTGGAACTAAAGAAGTACGGAAAAATCATCACACCTTTGGAGACCGAGTTATGAGCGTAATTAAACCTGAAGAATTGAAGAAAGCAGCAGGTTTACCGGATAGCGCTAATTTTCATGGCTGGCTTGTTCATAATCCGGAGAACGATGATTTTCTTCTCAAGTTTAAAGAGAGTAATTCTTTAATAAAAAAATTCTGGTGCCGATTGCCAGACCAAGCCATGCGTTTTAATAGATTTTCTCGCGCCTTAAAGGTTATTGAACGACTAGAACTACAGAATCGAGCGATTATTGTTGCAGCTTTTGATTTAGGGAGCCAAGTCATTGTATTAGCTCCAAGTGATTTTAAAGACCGAATGTCTTTACCATCTTCAAATCCATTCAGAGCAGATTCCATTAAACACTAATAACAAAGCCCGTAACTGCTAGAACAGCTACGGGCTTTTACCACAACCAACTGAAACGGAGTTGATTATGACCGCTAAAGAATACACGTTAACTGACTTAGAAGTGAAGATAAATGAGATATCTAGCATCTCAATGTTTCTAAGTACGGGCAGCTGTCCAAAGGAAATCGCCTTTAATTTACAAGACCATATGCAGGATGAAATTGAAAACTTGCAAGGCATGGTCAGTTATATGAAAGTTTATCCGCAGATTAAAGCCCAAGAGCAGCTAGATAGCCCCCAGAAAGAACTTACGCCTTAGTGCGTATTATGGGT
>NZ_JBFRVM010000212.1:0-946 GCF_041475145.1 Vibrio sp. 10N.222.49.A3 | reverse complement strand
ATCCACAAACTCAAACTCAGCACTTTGCATGGCGCCTAAATGCGTGAAGGGATTTAAGAAGATGTTGGCGTGCGTCATGTACGTCCCCCCAAGGCTGAGCGTCAATTTTTTATAGCTGGCCCCTTTATCGAGGATCCACACTTTACCACCCATGGCGTAAACCGTTTCGGCAATCTCTTGAACCAGAAAGCTTTTCCCTGCGCCTGAGCCGCCGGTCAGAGCGATATTTTGGTTATCACTGCCACAGGTGAAAGGGTTAAAGAAAGAAATTTGCTGGCGCATCGTGGGCAGCAATACGCCGCCTTTTAACTGACAAAAATCCATGATGAGAGGGAAGAGGTTCACCAGATTAGAGCTTTTTAACGTGCGAACTCGGCCGGCTTTTTTACAATCGCCCCACAACCCTTCGCTCATCATAAAAGGCAACGTTGAAAGCAGCGCTTGTGGCTGATTCATTTTCAGGGGAATGATATCAAGGCCAGCATGGCTGAATGACTCCTTCGCCGCTTGGGTGTCTTTTTTCTGGTGGGTCTTATCGGTAAACAGGGAGACCGTGAGTACCATAGACGCAATGGTAAACTCTTTAGACAACAGACCTTTTTGTAGGGCTTTTCGCTCTTTGAGCTCATCTTCCGCCGTTGGAGCCAGCAGCGCCATTTGGCTGTTCACCGTCTTGGTTAAGTCTTTTATCTTATTATCGTTATCCGCATTTTGCTTACCGGTTGGCTCATTACGAAAGCTCAACGTGACGCGGTGAGGGCAAGTGATATTACGAGAAACGTTGCGAAGAGAAGAAAAGGCCTCAGGTAAGGCGTACAAGCGATAATCCCCAGGCAGACGAGAAAGTCCCAAATTGACCAGCCGTGTACGCACCTCCTCCCCTTGGTCATTGGTATGACGGGTGGCGATATGGCCACGATGCGTTAACGCTTCGGTATCGGGAGAG
>NZ_JBFRVM010000211.1:0-5524 GCF_041475145.1 Vibrio sp. 10N.222.49.A3 | reverse complement strand
CTTATTTATGTCCAAAACCCTCACAGGCTGAACTTTTACCTGTGGCACGTTCTACCTCAGAAATGTCGGGTGGACGACACTTGTTACCAAGTGCCGTCTCCCTAAGAACCCAGCGTGCAACTTTCACTGCACTAGGCTCAAGCCTCCACGAAGGCATCGTTTGATACCCAGCAACTTATAAAGCAGTCGAAGCAGGTTCGTTCCAAGAGTTACGAGCTAGCCTTTTAGATTTTCTCTTTACCAAGTATTCTTGGTAAAGAGGGTCAAAGGGTGTCGCTGCACTTCGGATTTTCACATGCCTTTCTATTGGCACTTTGGCTATTTGGAAGAGATTGAACTGGCAATCCATATCCATGATCTTCTGCCAACCGTGAAACTGCCATTGGCCTTTTCGGTTGATGAAGTATTTTAGGGCAATCCAAGTTTTAGACTTTGTTGGATGACGCCTTTTAGCCCAGTGCCATAACGTATGGAATAACTTGTGACCTACATATCCGAATACCTGTTTAGCTACGCAGTGCCGATAATAGTTCGACCATCCCCTGAGTTTAGGATTTATCAGTTTGATAAGATCATTCACTGGAAGGGTTACGTGCTTTTTGATGAGTTCACGCAGATTGCTTAAGAACATCAACGTATTGGATTTACTCGGCTTGATGAGCAGTTTCCCTTTGTACTTCCTATGGTTGAACCCAAGAAAGTCAAAGCCATCGTTGATATGAGTAATGTGCGTTTTCTCTTCGGATAATGTTAAGCCTCTTTCCGCTAAGAAATCAGCAATCAACGGTTTGATATCGTTCTCGAGTACTTCCTTTGAAGCGCAAGTGACGACGAAATCGTCGGCATATCCAATAAAGTTAGCTCTTGCTCCTTTCTTAAGCGCGGTAGACTTAATGCGCTGTTCGAGACCCGATAACGTCATCAACATCAAGGTGGGGGATATAATTCCGCCTTGAGGAGTGCCTTCGTCGGTGTCGTAAAACAGCCCTTTGTCTACAAAGCCTGACTTTAGCCATTGCTCCAACATCCGTTTATCGATGGCGATGTTATCCATAAGCCATTGATGCCCGATTTTGTCGAAGCAAGCTTTAATATCTCCTTCAAGAACCCATTTAGCCGATTTCTTTAAAGCCAAACACTTGAAGCACTGGTCGACAGCGTCAGCCGTGCTACGATTTGTTCTAAAGCCATAACTATTCGGGTCGGCAGTTGTTTCTGATATAGGCTCTAGCGATAATAGGTGTAGCGCTTGTTGTGCTCTGTCTATCATGCATGGTATGCCCAGAGGTCGAAGCTTGCCATTCTTTTTGGGGATATAGATACGCCTGAGTGGTTTCGCTTGGTAAGCTTTCCGACTCAGTTGATTTACTGCTTTCATACGACGCGTGTCTGTATTCCAGACAACGCCGTCTATTCCAGGCGTTTTACTGCCTTTATTTTGAGAAACTCGCTTAACAGCAAGAAGTTTTGCTGAGCGAGAGTGAGTCAGTATCCACTGCAATGCTTTTGCTTTGCCGTGTTTACCGTCTCTAGTTGCCTTTGCGATACGCATTTGAAGCTTTAAGACGTTCGCCTCTGCGGCCTTCCAGTTAATGGATTGCCACAGTGCACTGTCAGAAGATGCACTAATCTCATTCGAAATCGTCATTTGCTTTTCTTCCTTAATAAAGTTCTTCAAACTCTCTCGCAACGAGAGACCAGTTGGAAGTGGGCTCACTTTCGTGATCAGGCACAAACCTGTATCTGCGTCATTACAATGCAGCCTTTGCTTTTTCCAACCTCCTCTACCCGCATCACTATCGGCCACAGGGGCTTTCCCGTAGGGAGAGATACAGGCTTACCGTGTTCCGTATGTCACGCAATGTCAGTTTAGATAATTGGACTCCCCAACCCTAAGTCCTACAATAGTAGGGTTCAAAATAATTTGGAGATTCAAATGAACAAGACGATTGTTGGCGTTGATTTAGCTAAAAAAGTGATCCAAGTTTGTATTTATACAAACAGAAAAGTGCACTCAAATACAGAGATGACACCGAAGGCGTTTACTTGTTGGTTAGTAAATTCAAGGCCTGCCACAATCGTGTTTGAAGCTTGTGGTACTTCGAATTATTGGAAGCAACTCGCTTCTTCTCATGGGCATGATGCTCGTTTAATCTCATCGAGATTAGTTGCTGTGGTCAGACAAAATCAGAAAACTGACAAAAATGATGCTTTGGCGATAGTACAAGCATCACTGTTACCTGATGTGAACTTTATTCAAGGTAAAACAGCCGAACAGCAGCAACTACAATCGATTGTCCGCTTACGAGAACTAAGCATAAGACAAAAAACCGCTTCTAAAAACCAATTGATTGCTTTGTTATCTGAATTAAATATTCAAGTCTCCAACAGAAATGGGGGGTTAAGAGCAACAATTGATGAAACCCAAGAAGACCCAGATAATGGTTTTTCACCTTCGTTTCGTCAGGCAATATCTACTGCCTGGGATCAATATTTATCGCTGGTTGAAGCGATTGATATTTACGACAACTGCCTTGAAGAATCTTTGAATTATCATCCTGAATGTAAGAAGTTACTTAAAATTGAGGGCATCGGTATCCTTAATGCTGTTAACTTATATATCGCGCTCGGGTGTGCTGACATTGGAGCTTTTAGTAAAGGGAAAGCAGCCGCAGCCTGCATAGGGCTCACACCAATACAACATTCAAGTGGGGGGAGAGCTAAAATCGGTTCGATAGGAAGAGGTTTTAAAAATACTCTGTTTCGAAGCCAATTGATTACTGGTGCGATGTCGATCGTAAGCAAGGTTGCCAATCGCCCACCGAAAACAAAAAAAGAAGAGTGGCTAAAAAATTTAATTGAACGTAGAGGTAAGAAGTGTGCTGCGGTAGCGTTGGCAAATAAAAATGTCAGAACAGCATTTGCTATTTTAACTCAAGGTACGGAATATAAAGCTGAACCGTTAGTATCTTAGTAAATTGTCTTAACAGTAAAATGCATAAATTGGATGAAAATCAGTTAGTCAAAGCAGCGGGCATCTGAGAGTCTTGAACTCGTAGCTTAGATTTGCTACTAACTCGCGTAAATATCGTAGAGCCTGAGTTAGCTACTCTTGTTGAGCTCGTACATAAGTGCGCATTTATTTCTGATTTACTGACGATTACTGTTGACAATGGGGAGTCCACATAAGATGCCCGCTATGGTGCGGAGAGTTCAATGATCACGAAAGAGCATGGGGCAATCTCTTTCCGACTCTCGTGCCTTTTGGCTACAGCGTATTAACCACTTCCGCTGTTTCACAACATAACGCACCTTACGCGGATTCACTTCTGTTCATCATGCTGACTACCTAGCACTCACCCGATGTTGTGGTTATCAGGAGGATCGTTCTCTCACGATTTCAATCCCGATTGGAAAATACCAACCTTCGTTACATTGTCAAAGCCGCTACTTTATTCAGGCTCCTAGGTTCATCTGGTGATACAGATGGTTCACTCGTTTAGCGGTGAACAGCGCTTCATACGACTTCACGTCGCACGCCCCAAAGTTCGTTAGAGCAAATGCCCTACACAATTTAGGGGCGTACGTTTTGCCCTACGAAAAGTTATCCAAATTCGGTAGCTGTCAAAGTTATGCCACACAGAAAACCGCCCCCATTATCTTTATCACTAACCTATTGATTTATTGTTGAAGCGTAAAAAGAAAGGCTGCATTATGTGATCATAGAATACAAACGCCGCTTAGCAATCAGGAGAAACAATGAGTGTAAATATCAGAAGTGCAGAAATCAGTGATTCGAAGGCAATCAGTGAATTAATCTTACCTTTAGCAAAAAAATATGTTTGTCCTACTTGTGATGCGTCTGCACACGATATTTTGCTCAATTCAATGTCAGAGGAAAATGTAGGAAAGTATTTATCCACCAATTACAACTATGTTATCGCCGTGACTGCGAATGATGAAGTGGTTGGCGTGGCTGGAGTTCGAGACAACTCTCATTTATATCACCTTTTTGTCGATGATAATTTTCAGGGCAATGGGCTTTCCCGCCAATTATGGGAAGCGGTTAAAGAAGAATCAATAAAAAATGGGAACAGCGGTATCTTTACGGTTAACTCGGCGGTAAATGCAGAAAGCGTATACTCACGGTTTGGTTTTAAACGCACTGAGGGCATCAGAAATCGGCAAGGAATGATTGATATTCCAATGCTGTTAGATCTTGCGTACTAACAAGCGTTTTTGCCCAGAGGCTTCATAGACCTGAAGTTTTACTCGCGGCACTTTTATCAAAAGTGCCAGCCAACTCAGATCTGCCCCTTTATCAGCTAGAACAAGAACTCATTCATATCCTGTTAATGGCAATTTACCCTACAAAAAGTTATCCGAATTCAGTACATCTAGAAATTATGCTTCACTTAGCAGTCTAACCTCTCAATGTGGTCACTAACTTATTGATTACAAATTGAAGTGATAGGTGAAAGTCTGCATTATATGGGCGTAAAATGCGGCGCAGAGTCATATAGAAGGCGTTATGCTACAAGGAGTAAAAATGTTGAGATTTGATCAAGGTGATGCTCGATTTAACTTTCGAAGTGCTGCCGTTATTGTTCATGATAATCATGTGTTATTACATAGAGTTGTCGGAGATTCTTTTTGGGCGCTTCCCGGTGGTAGAGTTGAGTTTTTCGAAAACTCAGATGCTACATTGAATCGAGAGCTACTAGAAGAGTTAGGGGTAGAGTCGTCTGTTAAGAAGCATCTTTGGCACGTTGAAAGTTTCTTTGAACATGCAAATAAAAAGTATCATGAAATCGCTAACTATTTTTTTGTTCAACTAAGCGAACCTCATAGATTTCCATTGAACGAACCTTTTCGTGGTATTGAGTCTGGCGTCGATCTTGAGTTTAGGTGGTTTTCATTGAACGAGTTGCCAGAAGTGGATGTAAAGCCAGAGTTTTTGCGTTTAGGTTTGTTAGATTTACCTTTAGAAACAAAGTACATCAAACTAAGTGAGATAGCAGCATAACAAATAAGAATTTAACGCTGCGAAGCCAGCGCTTAATCCGATTGTTGAACAAGCCCGATGCCTCTATATAAGTAAATTGTGCGATCTAACCTACATCAACAATACTGGACTTCCTGAATTTAAGCCGTTTGCCATACTTGCAGTTATTCATTAATTGCTAATTTAGTAAAGTCGCTGACAAACTTTTGTCCAAAGACGTGTTGTAAACACTGTGCTCTGTGTGCTCTGGGACAAGATCGCCTTAGTGCACATTTTTGGGAAGTGGTGTGATTACCGAGGGAGGTTGACGGTCTAAATAGAAATTAGATAGATTTACCGATGATGAATATTGTGTTTAGAGCAAAAAATGATGAGAGGATATTGTACTTCTCAAGCTTTATTGTTTCTGATGTTTTTAGATAGAAGCAGCGTAACTCCGCTCTTCAATACTACAAAGTACAGACTGGATACCGTTGAAGAACGGAAGTTCCAGTTGAATCTCTTTCAATAGGTAAATTA
>NZ_JBFRVM010000210.1:0-18555 GCF_041475145.1 Vibrio sp. 10N.222.49.A3 | reverse complement strand
TTAAGTGAACGGCATTACCGCCTAGTGCGGGACATTTTTTTAGCGGGAGGGGGGATGAAGCGGCTAAAGCGCTTGTCCGTTAACCGACAATTTCACATCAATGTTGCCACGAACCGCGTTTGAGTAAGGGCAAACTTGGTGCGCCGTTTTCACAAGCGTCACAGCTTGTTCTTGCTCTAGATCCAGTTCAATCGATAGAGCAACAGTTAAAGCAAAGCCACCGTTTTCATTTGGTCCAATACCGACTGTTGCAGTCGTTGGCGCCGATGCGATTTTGATTTTCATCTCTTTAGCTACATGAAGTAGAGCATTTGAGAAACACGCAGAGTAGCCCGCAGCAAACAGTTGCTCAGGGTTGGTCGCTTCACCTGTTCCGCCCATCTCTTTAGGGTAGCTCAACGCTACTGAAAGCAGATTGTCATCAGTAGAAACTTGGCCGTTACGACCCGCAGTAGCAGTCGCAGAAGTTGTGTAGAGTGTTGTCATTGTCTTAGTCCTTGTTTGGGTTGTGTAAAACTAGATTGCGTACAACTTAATTTTAAAGCTAGCTTAATTGATAAAATTCGAGCGTGCAAGTATATTGTGCACAATTTAATTTATTGGTGAGGTGATCATGAGCGACCAAGATGACTATCTAAAGCTGGATAATCAGGTGTGTTTTGCGCTGTATAGTGCATCGAATGCAATGAGTAGGGCGTATCAACCTTTACTGAAAGCGCTTGACCTTACTTACTTGCAGTACATTGTGATGATGGTGCTGTGGGAAGAAAAAGAGATGAATGTCAAAGCCCTAGGCGCAAAAACGCATTTGGATTCAGGTACGTTGACGCCTTTACTCAAGCGCTTGGAAACGAAAGGTTACGTGCTTAGAACTCGCAGTGCTGAAGATGAACGAGTTCGAGTTATTACACTGACGCCTGCAGGAGTAGAGCTCAAAGAGCAAGCGCAGACCGTGCCAGTAGAAATGCTGTGTCTCTCTCAGATGAATGAAGATGAGCTTAAATCGCTAAAAGCGCAGTGTGAGCAATTGCTTGGCAATTTGACCAAGTAAGCACTTTTTAGTTTTTGGCTATGGTAATCAGAAAATAAGAAAGCCCGTTGGTCCGGCTGTTAATAATCGGACTAACGGGCTTTTTGTATCTGCTGTCGTTTAAATGGCAGCAGATAGTGTATTCAATTGGGATTTATCCCATAAACCAAGAGATAAAAATCAACGCACCAAAACCGAATGTTGCCATCAGTGCCGTATCGCCACCGGCTGCTGTATAGCTGCCTTCGGTTTGTAGGTGAGGGAAGTCAGGCCTACGAACCTTAACCACCATTGCGAGTGGTCCCCAGATAGCTAGGAACACCAACACCATGCCTGCATAGTCCAGCATGCTCACGAACTGGCTTGCGAACAGCTCTGCTAATACCAAAGGCAATACAAAGGTCAGAGCATAAGCTAATGCTTTGTTGTTGGTGACTGCGTCTTTGTTTTGGTCATACAACGCCATGGATACACCAAGGAAAGAGGTCACCAGTGCCAGCGCTGAGAACAGCGCAATTACGACTTTTAACCAAGCAGATTGTCCGCTAAACGCAGAGATCAGTTCTGAAATGTTGTGGAACTGGCTGATCGCGTCTGTGCCAAGGTTACCGATAATCGCGAACAACCAAGTGAGGTAGCACACTAGCGGAATCACTGAACCTAACAGAATCATATTGCGGATCTGCTTTTGAGTCGCTTCGCGGTTGTAGATAACCAGTGACGGGATCACCACCATAGAGGCAAAACTGGTAAAGATAACCGCGCTGTACTGCACCACGTCATTGGCCGTGTATTGGCTAGTTTGAGTTAGGTAATCTAGACGGATATTGCTAAACAGAGAGGCAATTACAATAAACAGCATTACCACCATCATGATGAATAGACCACGGTTTAATTTATCGATATAAGACTTACCCGCGACTACAATTACACCCATCAATAGGCTGAAAACTGTATAAGCAGCAGATGCAGAGATGTCTACGCCGACGTCGAGCAATAGCTTATGAATGATGTCGCCAACACCCAAGATATAGGCGATCAGCATGCATACCAGCAGCAAGTAAAAGAGTGCATTGATAAAGTGTTTACCTTTGCTGCCCAGAGTTAGGTAAGCAACACTGCTCATGCCACTGTTGTCTTTCGTTTTGGTACACGCTTCTGCCAGTAGGAGTGCAGAGTAGGTGGTGCCGATAAAGATGAGTAGCATCAGCACTGAGCTGATCATGAAGCCAAACTGGGCCAACACCATGGGAATAGCAAGCATGCCTGCCCCTAATGCAGTTCCTGAAAGGATTAGGGAACTGCCGAATAATTTCATATTCAAAAAAACAACCTCTAGCGATCCAATTAATTTTTGTTTGGATTGTAAATAATTGTTTCCAAGACTAACAAAATACTCAGTAAAGTTAGGGGTTAAATCCTAATTATTTTTGAATTTTTTAAAAAAACTTACAAAGGTATTTCGGAGTATTATCTGTGATCGTTTGATGCATTTTCTTGGTGATTGTATTGGTTGTTTTAGTTAACGTTTATTCATTGTTGAATGATCTAGCAGTCAGAAATATTCGATTAGAAAGAAGTATGTTTGGCGATTATTTTCGCTAGTGTCACAACCCCTTCTTTCCACTCTTTACTCTCTTCGATGTTCGCTACCGTGAAGCGCAGACAGTGTTTATATTGGTCATTGGTACCAAATACTGTTCCGGGTAAGATCCCGAGTTTATGCTTCAAACAATCTTGATAGACCGCGTAGCTATCGACCGATTCAGGCAGTGTTATCCAGTTTAAAAAAGAGCCTTCCGGTTTTGATAGGTGGTATTGCCCGACAAGGTGAGGATAGCTATCTAGTGCTTGTATTAACAGGCTTTGAAATTGCTTTTGATTGGTTTGGTAGAGCCGCTTCATTTTGGATAAGTGGCTGCGATATTTACCGGTAGTGAGAAATTGACCCACCGCGGATTGCATTAAATTGGAGCTGCCCATGTTGTCGCATAACAGGTATTTTTCAACTTGAGCTTGGTAACGACCTGAGAGTAACCAGCCAATACGCAAGCGAGAATCTAAGGTCTTGGACAAAGAGTTGACGTAAATGACTCGATCTTGGTCATCAAGCTCTTTGAGGCTGGCAATGGGTGTGTCGAATGCCAAGCTACCGAACACATCGTCTTCGATAATCGGTAAAGATCCGGTGATTTCCAGTAATGCTTTTCGGTTCGCCAATGGCATCCGTGAACCGGTTGGATTGGTAAAGTTTGGTGTTAGCAGTAAGGTTTTTACTTCCCATTTGTTCAACGAACTTTGTAGTGATGGAATATCAATGCCGTGGCTCACACTGCTTGGAATTTCTAGTGCTTGCAAACCAAGCGATTCAAGTAAAAGCAGATTGCCGAAGTAACAGGGTGACTCGACCGCCACGATGTCTCCCGGTTTGGTTAATGCACGTAAAGCCAGACTGATCGCCTGTTGAGCACCATGTGTAATCGCAATCTCATTCGATCCCGCAGGTACGCCTAGATCATGGGTGATCTTTAACAACTGCTTCACTAATTGCTCATCGCCGGGAGGTAATTGGTAATAACCGGGAAGCTGAGTTTGCAAACGGCTATGGCGACCGATTTCGGCATACAAGCTACGAATAGCCGGGTTGTTGATATTAGGGTGTGCTGAACCTGCCAACAATTTTAGACGGCCTTTTGGGCGAGAGAGAACCGATTTAGTCACTGAAAGCAGATCGACTTTTTGAGGCTGGCTCGGTGCATCCCAGATGGTGGTGTTCGGTGCTTTCACACGATAGCCTGATTTGGGCACAGAATAAACCCAGCCCGTCGCTTCCAGTTCTTGATAAGCGCGAATCACGGTGTTTTTACTCACACCGAGTTGTTCACTGAGTTGACGAATGGAAGGCAAGCGGTCGTCTGGGTGAAAGAGCCCTTTATCGATCTGAGCTTTAATATGTTGTTCTATAAAGATATATTTATTGCCGCTGAGTTCTGCTTCCACGTTTCCCCCTTGTTACTCACACTTAATCTGTAACCATTTAAAGTGTTATATCTGTATCTTTATTAGTTATCTGTACCCAACTAAGGTAACAGCATTGATGAAGAGTTGACCAGAGGTTTGTAATGCTGATTAAAATGATTCCGTTTGTGTTTGTACTATTGTGGTCGTCAGGCTTTGTTGGCGCCCGTCTTGGTGTTGAATACGCTGAACCCGCAACGTTACTTTCACTTAGGATGGTAGCCAACGTGGCGCTATTCTTGGTTTTGATTGCAATCCTTAAGCGTCGTATTCCTCGTGGTCGAGCATTTTTCCACGCTTGTGTGGTGGGAATCTTGATTCATGGCTTCTACCTTGGTGGCACTTATCTCGCGATTGATATGGGTATGCCCGCCGGGTTGAGTTCTCTGCTTGTTGGCTTACAACCGATTCTGACGGCATTGATAATGATCAGCTGTACCTCGCAGCGTTTTAACTTCGCACAATGGCTAGGCTTAGCCCTTGGTTTCGCAGGTATTAGCTTGGTGCTAATGGGCAATATTGAGTGGCAGTCAGACGACCAAAAAGGCTTGGCAACGTTATTATGTTTGGTTTCTTTGGTGGGTATTACAGTCGGTACTTTGTATCAGAAGCGCTTTTGTCAGGGTACAGATATGGTCGGTGGCGCGATGGTGCAGTACTTGGCAGCAGCAGCATTGTTCTTACCTTTTGCAATGCGCTACGAAACTATGCAGGTGAACTGGACTATTGAGTTCACGTTGACTCTGGCTTGGCTAGTGATTGTTTTATCGTGCATTGCGATTCTATTGCTGCTTTATATGGTAGAGCATGGCGCTTCTTCAAGTGTGGCATCGGTGTTTTACTTAGTTCCACCCACAACAGCTATTCAAGCGTGGCTCATTTTTGGAGAGTCATTCGACATTTATGGCGCAATAGGCTTCGCGTTGTCAGCGACCGCTGTTTATCTGGTGGTGAAAAAGCCTGAGTTGATTAAGTTCCGTAGACGAACAGCATTTGAGAGGTAATGTGTCTACCAAAATTATACCAATCGTAGTAACTAACTGGTCACCCTAGCTTGTTAAAAATCTCGATAACTTCGTTAGAACTTTTGATTGTAGAATAACTACTTATCGAAAAATGCTGCCTTGTTCTCAAGCTTTTTTCCTACGCTATTTTTGAACACTTACTTACTGTGATTGGTATAACTCGACTTGAAGTAGATTGCTAGAAACAGAAAGAGCCTGAATATTCAGGCTCTTTCGGTATCAATATTGGCTAGCGACTAGTGATTAGCGCTGCATTAAACAAGCGTAAGCCGTGGTAAACGGTGCTTCTTGGTACTGCTTAAGGCCTGTTTCTTTGAACTTCATCATAAGAGGGTTACGCTTAAGGCTTTCTTTGATTTCATTCGGAGATACAACGGTTACGTCTAGGCCGTCGATCAACTGAATTGCCGCTTCTAGTTTGAAGCCGAAGCCACCGCCAGCAAATTTGCCTTTAGTTTGGCGTTGGCGAATTACCACTTTTTCTACTTGGTAATCTTCCATTAACTTTGCAAAAGAAAATTGAAAATCTTTCATATTCTGTGTGTCGTTTGCGTCACTAATCGCAACTTTAGAAACTCGGCAATCAGGAATGTTAAATACACCGTCTGATAGAGATAGAAGACAGATGACTGCATCGTTACCTTTGATTTCAACACCACAAATTTTCATGTTCTTACCTACTTATTTTAGAGCCCTATATTATGGTGTTATTTCGATGACTTCTCCAGTAATAGAACATGTCTAAGGTAAATAAATTCAATATTGTCCACTTTAACTTTTCAGGTTGACGTCTGGTTAAATGCGAAGCACTCGTTTTCATCGTCTAGTTTTATATGCGATGAGATTCACAAAACTATAGCTGGCTTTTTTATCGATACTGTATATTATGCGCGCGTCCCTATTTAATGTGTGGTTATAAACCCTCTATGAATATCAAAAACCTTTCTATTAAGAGTAAAATTGCGATTCCGCTAATGGTTATCGTGATTGTTTTCTCAACTGTTACTGTGCTTAACGTGATTAAATCTAACGCGCAAGCAGCGATTAACCATGAGCTCAATAATGTGGTTCAACCGGTTCTCGACAACCTAGAAGATGGGTACCGAGATATCTATCAAGTCATTGCATCAGCGCAAGGTTTGTTACTTGCTAAAGATAAGGATGCGATCGAATATCAAAAATTTGAGTTTGAAGACAACGCTTACAAAGCCGTTCCACGCTTTGAGAGTGTCCAAACTCTATATACCGCAGGTGTCTTAGACTCATCTTCTCAAGACGAGCTAGCGAAACTGGTAAAGGCGATGAAAAAGTGGGTAGCATTGCATGAACCAATGTTTGCAGATCCTGCCAATGCTCTTCAATACAACATAGATTACTCGCCAGCATTGGACGCTGAGTTTTCGATCATTCACGATCAACTCGGCTATATTAGAGAGCTGATTGCAGTAAAACAAAAAGAGCTTCGCCAGCAAGCTAATGACTCGATTGAAGAAAGTAAGCTGATCATCGAAGTAGGTATGGCCGTGGCGGTACTTGCGGCTTTGTTTTCGATGTGGTTATCGAACCGTTTTATCGTTCAGCCGATTCAGAGCGTAGAGAAAGCGATGAATGAAATCGCATCGGGTGACGGTAACTTGGCTCAGCGAATGAAAGTTGAAGGTTCTGACGAGATTGCTCGCTTAAGTTCAGCGTTTAACAAGTTTGTTAGTAAGATACATACCACTGTTGAACAAGTGATTCTGACATCAAATGCCGTACGTGCAGAGATGGAAAACATCAAATCAATAACGCAGAATGTGGCTGAATTTTCTTCGAATCAACAGAAAGAAAGTGAAGTAGTCGCGGCTGCCGTTCATGAAATGCAAGCGACCAGTGAAACGGTAAGTGGTAACGCGTTAGATGCGGCAACCGCAAGTAACGTTGCGAACAATGAAGTGGAATCAGCAGACAGCACTTTGGGTCTAACCGTAACTTCAATTGAACGCCTTGCACAAGATATCGAGAATGCAGGTGGTGTGGTTCAGGAATTGGATACTGATGTGAAGAACATTGCTTCTATTCTTGGCGTGATCAAAGGCATTGCAGAGCAAACCAATCTATTGGCATTGAATGCGGCGATTGAAGCAGCGCGTGCTGGTGAACAAGGTCGTGGTTTTGCGGTAGTTGCTGATGAAGTCCGTGCGCTTGCGAGCAAAACTCAAGACAGTACGGGTGAAATCCAATCAATGATTGAACGCTTAGAAGTTGGCGCCAAACATGCCGTTGGCGTGATGACAGAAAGCAAGGCAAGTGGCGAGAAAACCATTGTTCAAGCGGGCACTGCAGCTTCATCATTGAGCGAGATTCGTAACTCAATCGGCAAGATGAATGAGATGAATACGCAAATCGCAACAGCGGCTTCTCAGCAGTCTCAGGTGTCTGAAGAAGTGAACCAGAATGTTCAACGTATCGCGGAAAGCACCATGAAAATGGTTGAGATGGCAAACAATGCAGAGAACGCATGCATCTCACTAGCAGAACAGTGTGAAGCACTTGATAGCCTAGTTTCTCAGTTTGAAGTGTAATCTTTGAGACTGAACAGGCAAAAGTGAGTGGCTAATCGTTTCTAGTTTTAACCCTCACGCATCTGTAATAGACAATAATAAGGCCCGTACTCAATGAGTGCGGGCTTTCTTTTTTGGTGCGAGTATTTTTTGATAACAGTATTTGTAATACAAGGTCGGTTCGAACTTTGTAGATTAGGTCGATAGGAGCCTTGTGGGGAATGCGATATTAGCTTCAATGAAGGCCTTTGTATGTGCATGGCGCATATTAAGCTAGGTGACACTGATCTATATCTTCAATACACTGTATGGGTAACCATAGTTCAAAATAGGGTAGAGGCATGGCCAATTGGGAAGGGGTAAGTGAGTTTGTTGCAGTGGCAGAGCGCGAAAGCTTTACTGGTGCCGCACAGAAACTCGCTACGTCAGTGGCTCAAATCAGTCGTAGAGTGGCAAATCTCGAGGAACGCCTCGCAGTAAAACTACTCAATCGAACGACTCGTAAGGTTTCTCTAACAGAGGCTGGGCAACTCTATTATCAGCAATGTAAGTTGTTGGTCGAGGGTTTAGAAATTGCTGAGTTAGCCGTCACGCAGATGCAATCCACGCCAAAAGGTTTACTGAAAGTAACGGCACCTGTGACTTATGGTGAGCGTCAACTCGCCCCGATACTTCATCAGTTCTTAAAGCTCCACCCACAAGTCGAACTTGAGCTGATGTTGACCAATCAAAAGCTCGACCTTATTGATTCGGGTGTCGATGTCGCTATTCGTCTTGGTCGCTTAGAAGATTCGAGTCTTGTGGCAAAGAAGCTGTCTCAACGCCAACTCTACGTGTGCGCCAGCCCTGAATATATTGAACGTTACGGTGAACCGCATACGCTCTCTGAGTTGAGTAATCATCAATGTTTAGTCGGGGGCTTTGAGCATTGGCGTTTTAAAGAAAATGGGCGACCTCGCTCAGTTCGGGTCAATGGACGCATTAAATGTAACAGTGGCTTAGCCTTACAAGACGCAGCGAAACAGAGTATTGGCTTAGTGCAGCTACCAGAATATTACGTGAGTGAAGATCTTGAGTCTGGTGAATTGGTTGAGGTGTTATCTGATTACCGAGACGATAAAGAGGGGATTTGGGCGCTTTACCCACAGAACCGTAATTTGTCTTCAAAGGTTCGCTTGTTAGTCGACTTCTTGTCTGAGCAATTAAACTAGTTCTGTCTGGCAAGACACAATGGACAAGAAAATGGGCTTCAGAACAAAGATTCTGAAGCCCATTTTTATTGATGTTTTATAGCTTTTACTTGCTAAGCATTAAGCATTAAGCATTAAGCATTAAGCATTAAACCGTGAAGCGATCAACCAAGTGGTACAACTCGTTTGCTCGGCTGTTTAGGTTTTGGCTACCTGTACGGTTTTGGTTTGCTAGCGATGCCGATTGAGAACTTTGGTCTGAAATCACAACAATGCGTTGAGATATCTCTTGGCCAACAATATTCTGTTGTTCAGTCGCCGTCGCAATCAGTGAGTTCATGTCCATAATGGTATCAATCGAATCTTGAATTTTAGCAAGTGCTGCAGCTGCTGCATTTGCTTCTTCTACCGTTTGAGCACTTCTGCTTTGGCTCGAATCCATTGCTTTCACCGCGGCATCTGAAGCGGATTTTAGCTGTTGGATCATTTTGTGAATGTCGCCCGTGCTCTCTTGTGTGCGGCTTGCAAGCTTACGAACTTCATCCGCAACTACCGCAAAACCTCGGCCTTGATCACCAGCTCGCGCGGCTTCAATCGCGGCATTTAGTGCTAATAGGTTGGTCTGTTCCGCTATATCTTGAATGACAGTCAGTGAAGATGAAATGTTCTGTACATCTCCTTCAAGGCGAGACACCACAGTGTTTGCTTCTGATACTTCACTTGCAAGGTCTGCTACGGAACCTGCAGCAGCGTTGACAATTTGCTGAGCTTCTTTTGCATTGTTCTCTGCAAGTTTAGCTGAGTCAGCCGCTTGGCTTGCGTTGCTTGAGATCTCTTGCGCTGTTGTCGTCATCTCGGTCATCGCCGTTGCTACTTGTTCTGTCTCTTCACGTTGACCTGTCGCTATTTCGTCGACCTGAGCTGCGCGAGAAGACATGCTGCTCGTTTCTGATACAACTTGCTGACCCACATCGCTCACGCTACGAATGATGGTCTGTAGGCTAGCAACAAAGGCATTAAAGTTCTCACTGAGTTTGGCGAACTCAGGCGCTTTGAAGGTTTCCATTCGAGCCGTTAGGTCGGCCTCACCACTTGCAAAGGCACTGATTGAACGGTCAAATTGCTCGAGTGGTTGCATGATTGTACGGTTCACTGCAACAGCGAAAACCGCTACCACTAAGGCAATCAAGCCACAGAAAATTGCAATGGCAGTCAGTGAGCTTTGTAGCGCAGCATTCGAGCTCTCTTTCATGTCACTGATGACTGCGTCAATATCATCGGTATAAAAACCCGTGCCGAGCATTAAATCCCATTGTGGAATAAAGATTGAGTAGCTGAGTTTTGGTAACGCAATGGACTGACCTGGCTTAGGAAAGTAGTAAGTGGTGAATTCCCCAATTTTTGAGTTCTTAATCAGGTCTTGGATTAGGTAATTGCCTTGTTTGTCTTGAAGGTCGTAGTAATTTTTACCAATGCCATCGGTACCTTGTCCGATGACGATTCTTACACCCTTAGAGCTGTAGCCAAAAATATAACCAGATTCACCATATTCTAGAGTTTTTAATGTGGGTAATGCTTCTTCAAGCGTGGCACCTTTTTCTAAGAAAGGAGATATCGAAGACTGAGCCATTTGCAGGTACGCTTTGAGTTCCTTTTCTTTCATCGCCATCATATTGCTACGCGTCGATTCTACTTGTTGTGCGGTTAGCTCAGTGCTCTTCATATACGTCACGCTCATCATCCCAATTGCCATTAGTAGCAAAGGGATAAAAGAGAGAATATAAAGGCGGTTTTTGATGGTGAGGGTCATTAGCACTTCCTATGTGATTGTCTCAGGCAATTTTCAACACATTATTAATGTGGTTTCGAAATGTAAACGGACTTGTTGTTGAATTGTTATCCTAAAACCTTTTTGTTTGATAAATATGATGGCGGTTAGGTTTTGAAGTGATAGGTGGTGCAACTAAGTACTTATCTGTAAAAAGAGCCGTTCGTTTCGATGCTTTTGAATTTGGCGCTGCTTTGGTAGAATGCGACGCTTTGTAGCACCCTGCTATGTCTATTCGTTAAGTGAGAAATATTCATGAACAAAAGCCATGTGACTATTGGTTTAACTAACCCAAAGAGCCCGACAAACGTTGGCGCGGTTATGCGTGCGGCGGGTTGCTACCAAGTCGACGAAGTTAAATACACAGGGCAACGCTACGATAAGGCTGCAAAATTTCACACCGATACTAAGAGTGCAACGCGCACTATCCCGCTTACTGGTGTCGAGTCGTTTTTAGATAGCCTTAATTCAGAAACTAAGATCGTATGTGTGGAGTTGGCTGAAGGTGCCACACCACTGCCACGTTTTAAACACCCAGAGAACGCTATCTATATCTTTGGTCCTGAAGATGGTTCTATTTCTCAAGATGTCGCTGACCGAGCTGACCATGTTGTTTATGTACCAACGGTAGGTTGCATGAATCTAGCAGCAACAGTGAATGTGCTACTTTATGATCGCCTTGCTAAGTCAGATGAAATGGACGAGAGCAACGAGCTGATCAAGAAAAGCCGCGATAACCGTAATCACCTGCAAGTGAAGCAGGGGTAGATATCGTTCTAATCGTGTCTGGTCTCTTAATATCCAATGCAGATTAAAGAAAACCCCTTATTCGTAGGAATAAGGGGTTTTTACTTGGTTGATCTCGGATCTTAGGTTTGGCTATTCAGCACATTTGGAAGCCATAATTTTTAATGGTTGCCCCGCATCATCGAATTGTAAGCTCCATACATACTGCCCAGCATTACGAATAGTGATAGCGGTATCTTGACCGTAACCACCTTTAATTAACGAGTTAAGCTGTCCTAACTTTAGGTTAAGCCCATCCGCTGTGAACTGAGGTGACCAAGCCTTGGATGCATATTGCATGCGATAACTGCCCGGTTTTTCAGTGGTGACGACTTGGTAAGTGTTGTCACCTTTATATTCAAACTCTCGTTGACCCACGTGTTTCCAACCTGAATCAGCAAAATTGCCAACCACATAAAGCGGGCTCGAAATAGGGCCTTCAGCTTTTATTGTTGGATTGTCACATTGAGCCATGAAGCCTTGTCCAACTTCATTTCCTGTCGCTAGTATCGCCGCAATTGGCCCTTTTTCAATTGGCTGTGTTATCGACAAGAAACGAGCTTCAAATGGGCTTAGAACGATAGAGTAGTGGCCATCAATAGCTGAGATCGATTGCTTGGATTCAATATCCTTCAGATCAGCTATGGAGCCGACTTTTTCTTTGGCTAGTTTTATGGTTTGTTCTTTGTTGGTAACGTTCACTGCGTAGACAACAGTATCGCCTTCATAGGCTTTGTGATCGACATAGGCGACATCATTGGCCATCAGGTTTGTACGTTTACCTTGTGATAGAGCGGGGTGCGTTTCTCTCAGTTTCATCAAGTTTGTCACGTATTGCTTTAAGTCTTTTTCGTGCGCATTGAGTTGAGCTGTGACACCTTCTACTTTACCGCTAGTACGGGCTACGTGATCATCACACAGACCATTAATAGCACAGTCATCAGTCCATACTTTGTCTGCAAAACCTTCTAGCTGATCGCCAATCTCGTCCCCATAGTAGGTGGTTATTGGGCCGGTATAAGCTGCTTGGAATGAAAATGCCGCTTTATAGCGCTGCCAATACTCTTTGTCTTGTGGAGAAGCGATATCACCGCGCTGTAATAAGTCACCAAAGCGCACAAGGTCATGGTTACCGATCATTAAATTTGGCTTTGCGTGGTCTGGGTATAACGAATGTAAAGACATGCCTTCTGCAAGCCACTCTCCACCTTTGTTCCCCACGCCAGCTTCGTTTACAGCAAAGGTTTCCGTCAGGCGGTAGCGCATAGGGAAATCAAACGCAGAACATAAGGCCGGTGCTTCATTTGAACCGTAGCCTGTTTCAATAATGCGGTTCTCACCTGCCCAAATTTCCGCGACCATATAACCCAGAGGGTTCACGGTTTTACCTTCGCTGTTTACGTATTCGACTTGAGAAGAAGCGGTGTCTACCGTTTCTCTGATTTGACTCCAAGCTTCTTTTGGCACTTGATAAGCTTGATCTAAGCGCAAACCATCAATTTTGAGCTCTTTGATCCAATACTCGGCTACTTCTTGATAGAAGGCTAGGCTCTCAGGATATGAGACTGGATTATCCTCTCCTTGGGGCAGCTTACCTGTTGGTGACGGCACTACGTTTTTTTTGTGGTGGCCAAATACGCCATCAAAGAAGACATAAAGCCCTCGAGCATGAGCTTCTTCAACTAAGGTTTTAGCTTCTTCCATCGTGCCGAATCTCGGATCGATATTGAAATAATCGGTGGCAAAATAACCGGTAGCATCCAGTCTATCAGCCCAATGGTCTTGGTTTTCGATAGGCTCTGAATTAAAGATTGGGGTTAGCCAAATGCCGTTCATGCCAAGAGATTCAATGTAATCAAGTGAGTCGATAATACCTTGGATGTCTCCGTTATGGTGACTAGTTCCGTAGCCTGTCCCATGACCAATTGAGTCATCGCCACTGACAAAGCTTTCGACCATCACTTGATAGATCCTCAAGTCATTCACGTCGGCATTGGTATTCGTTTGGCATTGGTATGCTGTTGGTTCTTGAACTGATTCAGGTGCAGATTGGCAACCTGCAAGTAGGATGGCGGTAACGGCCAACGCGGTATTGGATAGAGAAAGTTTCACGTAAAGGTCCTTATTATTATGATTTAACCTATTATTCACCATCCTGATATTCTATAAATCCTCCGTTAAATAGTGGCAATAGGAGTAGACGGTAGGCTGAGAGACTGAGGTCACAATATGTGGCTAATTTCTTATACATATTATGATGAAGTGCTGATTTTTGAGTCGGAACGAGATTTGTACAGGAAGATATTTTTATGCGATATGTAACCAGCCTTGTAGAGATTAAGTCATTCTCTGTTTCTAATGTTATCTATCCCGTAAGCAATCGGATATTATCTTGGGTCCATCATTAGATAATTGAAGGGTTAGATAACACCATGGAAGACAAGCAATTACTTGCCGCGCTGCAGCAACACCCTGTCCTCGATCTCTATCAGTTATTCCAAGAAGTTGGTCAAAACCGCTCTCTGTATGCATTACTAGAGAGGTTATCTTCCCTTAAAGAACACCACCAACTGAGCACTCGTCTTAGCCCTTTTAAGCCTCACATCGAAGGGTTGCTGGCTCAATTTGATAGCACTACACCGGACAGTGATATTCTCAAAGCGGTTGCTGTTCAGTCTGAGATTCAGCAACGAGGCCACAGTATGAGTCGTTACATCATGACATCGGACAATCACCGCCATTTTTCCCCGAATGCAGACCTAGTGATGTTTGGTGATTCGATCACCGAATGGGCACCTTGGGCAGATATCTTTCGCGATGTTTCGATGGTCAACCGTGGCTTAGCGGGTGACACCACAACTGGCATGTTGCGCCGTATTGATACCACGTTGAATGTGAAGCCAAATCTGGTGTGCTTTATGGCTGGGATAAACGATTTGGCTCAGGGTTATGATGTCGAACATATCTACCGGAACTACATTGATATGCTTGAAGTGTGGCAAGAAAACGATATTCGTATATTGGTGCAATCAACGCTTTATGTTGGCTCTAAACTGCAAGGATTGAATCCTTCAGTGGAACTGCTCAATAGCAAAATAAGCGAGTACTGCACTCAGCAAGGCATTGCGTTCTTAGATGTGAATTCAGTATTGTCACCGAATAAGCTTTTGTCGAATGAGTACTCGTGTGATGACTTACACTTGAATGCGAAGGCTTACCAAGCTTGGGCTGAGGTGCTTCAACCTACGATAGCTGAGTTACTAAAGTAAACTCACGCAAATAGCCAAATAGCCAAATAGCCAAGTAGATAAATAAATAGACAGATAATTAAACAGCTAGACCGATAAACAGCTTAGCTAATACAAGAAAAGCCAACCCCTAGATTTGTTTCGCGAACCATAAGGACATCAATGTGAACCTAAGACAGTTGGAAGTCTTTTACGCCATTATGCAAACCGGAACCGTATCTGGGGCTGCGCGTAATCTGCATGTGTCACAACCTAATGTGACTCGTATTCTGGCACACACAGAGCAACAACTTGGTTTTGGATTGTTTGAGCGAGTGAAAGGTCGGTTGGTGCCTACGGTTGAAGCGAGAACCTTGCTGCCTGAAGCGGAAAAGGTGTATCAGCAGTTAGGTCAATTTCGTTCTTTGACGAATAAGGTTAAGCAAGGACATCAGCATTTACGTATTGGTGCGCCGCCGATACTGGCGACCAAATTGCTGACACCGGTAATAGCCCAAATGTCTCGCGAACAAGAGCTCTCTTTTGAGTTGCTGACTGCAAACCGTGATGAACTGTGTGCTGGGCTGTTAAAGCATGAGCTTGATATTGCTATCGCATTTGGAGACGAAACACCGCCTGCCATATTAAGTGAAACGCTCTTAACTGAATCCCTCAAGGTTCTGGTTCCATCCCACACTGTTGAACAGTTACCGACGGAATTAACCCTTGATGACCTGATCAATTATCCCTTACCAATCATCGGGCTTGATAGCCGCGATCCATTAGGCCTCCTGTTACATCAAAGCCTTATTGCGCGAGATGAGCATTATCACCATCCGATATCTGTGCGTGGATATAGCGCGGCGGCGGAACTGGTGAAGCACCAAGCGGGGTTTGCGATTGTGGATCCGTGGACGGCAGAACAGTATCAAAATGACGATGCGGTCTGTGTGCTTTCACTGCAGCCGGATATCCAATTTTCGGTCTCGATGCTTTGCGCAGAGCACACCCCTCAGTCGATTTCCGTTAAGCAATTTATCGTTTCATTGAAGAGCCACACTCACCCTATAACTTAAGGTTATAGGCTCGTCATAAATAGGTATTCGGCAGCTTCTAAGTTCTTAATTAAAGTAAACCCATACAAGGATTTATTAATTAGGAATACTCATGTCTATCGCTCAACCTTACCTTCTTTTTCTTGGGGACGTTACTGACCCACTTGCCGCAAAAACAGCTCGCGGTATTCATCAATGGCGACCAGAAATTTGCCTAGGTCAGCTTCGTTTAACAGACGTTACCGTTTCACTTGGTTTAACGGATATGACCTTACAAGAGGCGCAAGCACAGGGCGCGAAAACGCTAGTGATTGGCACAGCAAACCCAGGTGGTGTTATTCCTGACTCTTGGCAGCCAACCATAATGGAAGCTGCAGAAATGGGATTTGAGATTGCATCTGGCATGCACCAACGACTGAGTGAATTTTCACCGCTTGCTGACATGCGACAACAAGGATTGACTAAGCTTCATGATGTACGTCATTTTGACGGTGTTCTTAATGTTGGTAACGGTAAGCCTCGTCAAGGTAAGCGCCTGCTTACTGTCGGAACAGATTGCTCAGTCGGCAAAATGTTTTCAGCTTTAGCTATCGAAAAGTCGCTTAAAGAGTCAGGTACATCCGCTCAGTTCAAAGCGACAGGGCAGACGGGTATCTTGATTGAAGGCTGCGGTATTTCGATTGATGCTGTGGTTGCGGATTTTATTTCTGGCGCAGTTGAAGCGATTAGCCCTGATTTTACCGACCACGATTGGGATATCATTGAAGGGCAAGGCTCTTTGTTCAACCCTTCGTTTGCAGGCGTGAGTTTGGGTCTTTTACATGGCGCACAAGCGGATGCCTTAGTGCTGTGTCATGAAGTTGGGCGACCTCATATTCGTAACCTTCCTCATGCGCAATTGCCAAGCATAGAGCAGACTATTGAAGCGAACTTGCAAGCCGCGCGATTGACGAATCCAGACGTGAAACTGGTTGGCATTTGTTTGAACACGTCGGCGATTAGCACTGAAGACGCTGAGACATTATGCCAAGAATGGACCACAATCTATCAAGTACCCGTGACGGACCCGGTTCGTTTTGGTGTACAAAATATTACTGATCATTTGCGACATTCACTTTAACGATTTCATCATTTCTACGTTTCCATTTGTTAAAGCGAACATCAATCGAGTGAAATTATGAAGATTACAGCAGAACCTATTACTATCGCGATGCAAACACCTTTTCGCATCTCTCGTGGCAGCCGAACTGAGTGTCACGTTGTTCGTGTTTATATTGAACATGATGGCAAACAAGCTCAGGGCGAATGCACGCCTTACCCACGATACGGCGAGTCATCGGAGTCTGTGTTAGCGCAAATCCAACAAGCGTCTAGTGCCCTTGAAGGTATGTTTGAGCGAGGCGTTGCCGAGCCGGCAGAGCTAAGAGATCATCTTCAGTCTTTATTGACCGGAGGGGCAGCGCGAAATGCGGTCGATTGTGCGCTTTGGGATTTTGAAGCGCAGCAGAACGAACAGACGTTTCCAAATAGCTTGTTTGAGTTACCTGCTCAAATCGTTACTGCAATGACAGTCTCCATTGACACACCAGAAGCGATGGCGACTCAGGCTCGAGACTATGTCGCAAATGGAGCGAAACTCTTAAAAGTGAAGCTTGATGGAGAGCAAGTGATAGAGCGTGTTTGCGCGGTACGAGAAGTGGCACCCGATGTTCAGATTGTACTGGATGCCAATGAAGCGTGGACGGGGCTGAATCTCGAAGAGTTGTTTAATCAACTAACAGAGTTTGATATTGCGATGATCGAACAACCTCTTCCACAGCAGCACGATGCATCACTGGCACACATCAAGCACCCGATCCCACTGTGTGCTGATGAAAGCTGTCATACCACTTCACAGCTGTCTTCGCTGTTGGGCAAGTATGAGATGGTCAACATCAAGCTCGATAAAACGGGCGGTTTGACCGAAGCATTGGTTCTTGCTGAAGAAGCTCAAAGGCTAGGATTTACTCTGATGTCGGGTTGTATGCTAGGCACCTCATTGGCGATGCGAGCGGCGCTGCCTATTGCGGTTCAATCTGAAATCGTCGACCTTGATGGTCCTGTATTACTTGGGCAAGATGTTTCGCAAGCACTGACTTATCAAGATGGGATGATCATTCTTTAAGGTGGCTTAGCGTTCAGTATGGTGATACCGGTTATAGGAAGGCACGCGCACTTTTGGACAAAAATGATTTAGACCTATAGCTCTAAATCGTTTATACAAGATTAGAAAAAGTATCTTGAAACCTTAAATGCTTGTTAAGCCCGTATTGAAAGCACGTGCATTTTTAAACTAGCGGCCATTTGAAGATTCGGTTCAATAGTCAAAGCTAAATCACAATCCAAGACAATCTTATTAATCAATTGGGCAAACTCATACTGATTTTGACAAAACCTCAGTAACTCATTATTTGCGGCAGCCCTGTTTTGATAAGGAAGAGCTTGTTTACTGTCCAACTCTAAAGCTAATGTAAAATCATGAACTGCATCGTCAAAACGTGTTTTCTTGACCAAAAGATCTTCTTGAATATAACCAAGATAATTTAAAGCAATACCTTTATTAGCCAACACATTAAACTCCGGCTCGTAATTTACAGTTAGCTGTTCAAAGCATTGAACTGCTCGCTCCAAATACTCTACAACAGATATCAGGCATTTAGCTTCAGTTGCAATGCCTAACTCTTTGTAGCAACAGCCAAGAAGGTAGTTTGCTTGAAAATAGACTTTGGGATTAACTTTCACGCTGTATGTAAGGGACTCAACCTTATCAATGCAACGTACATACTGTGACGATTTATAGTATCCGCCCCATGA